>CAZSBV010000036.1:0-12671 GCA_964605105.1 uncultured Lachnospiraceae bacterium
GATTATTGGTTCGTTGCTGGCTTGGGTAATTTTAGGAAGAAGAACCCGTGTTATGAGCAAACACTTATCCGCAGCTACAATGCCGGATTATTTTGGAAAAAGATACGATTCCAAGGCATTAAGAATTGCGGCAGCAGCCATTTCCTTTATTTTCTTAATTCCTTATACAGCTTCTGTATATAATGGGCTTTCCAGACTTTTCGGAATGGCATTTAACATTCCTTATTCTGTGTGCGTTATTGCTATGGCAGCACTTACGGGTGTGTATGTAATTTTAGGCGGTTATATGGCAACTGCAATCAACGATTTTATTCAGGGAATCGTAATGTTGTTTGGTATTGTGGCTGTTATTGTAGCAGTGTTGAATGGACAGGGCGGTTTTTATCAGGCAATGGTCACACTTTCACAGTTGGAAAGTGATGTACCTTTAACATTAGGTCAGAAAGGGGTATTTACTTCTTTCTTTGGACCAGATCTTCCAAACCTCTTGGGAGTTGTAGTTCTGACTTCTTTGGGAACCTGGGGATTACCACAGATGGTACAAAAGTTTTATGCCATTAAAGATGAAAAATCTATCAAATACGGAACTATTATTTCCACCGTCTTTGCCGTTATTGTATCCGGTGGATGCTATTTCTTAGGTGGTTTTGGACGTTTATTTGACGGACCGGAAATCTACGATGCCAGTGGAAATATTATTTATGATGCCATTGTTCCGCAGATGCTTTCCGGACTTCCTGATATTTTAATGGGTATCGTAGTAGTATTGGTATTATCTGCATCTATGTCAACATTATCTTCTTTAGTTCTGACATCAAGTTCGACATTGACGTTGGATTTACTAAAAGACAATGTTGTGAAAAATATGGATGAGAAAAAACAGCTTTTGTGGATGAGAGTTATGTTGGTGTTCTTTATTGTTATCAGTGTTGTAATTGCATTAGATCCACCTGCATTTATCGCACAGCTTATGGGTATTTCATGGGGAGCTTTAGCAGGAGCATTTCTGGCACCATTTATGTATGGACTTTACTGGAAAGGTGTTACCAAAGCGGCTGTTTGGGCAAGCTTTGCCTGTGGCGTAGGAATTACGGTAGCCAACATGTTCTTTAAATTCATTGCATCTCCAATCAATGCAGGAGCCGTTGCAATGGTGGCAGGTTTGATTGTGGTTCCAATTGTAAGTTTTGTAACGCCAAAGATGGATAGTAAAAAATTGGATGAAATCTTCTACTGCTTAGAAGAAAAAGTGTTAGTAAGTAAGAAGAAATCGATTGAAGAGTAGTACATAGAGATTTAGAGTGAAAGAAGAAAATGCAGCAGATATAGTAGGAACACTATAATTGCTGCATTTTGCTTGTCACAAAATATAATTATTCCATATAAGAAAGAAGTGCCATAATTTCCTCTTTTGTTGCCAGTTCTTCCGAATAAGCACTGGCACTTCCGGCAGCAACTGCCATCTGAAAAGCATGTTCATAGTCAGCTGTGGTTTCCCAGCCAGCTAAGAAACCTGCTATCATGGAATCACCGGAACCTACTGCATTTACCAGTATTCCGGGAGGAACATCGGCTTCAAAACTTTCGCCTTCTTCGGATACGAAGACAGCTCCATCTCCGGATAAAGAAACCATGACGTTTCTGGCTCCCAAACGCTGTAAGTGTCTGGCATATCGAATTGCCTCTTCTTTACTAGTGATAGTAATGTCAAAAGCTTCTTCCAATTCATGTCTGTTAGGTTTAATTAAAAAAGGACGAAATTGAAGGGCATTCATTAACAGTTCCTTAGAAGCATCCACTACAATATTTATCTTTTTTTCTCTAAGCTCTTCCATAATAGTTTGATAAATTGTGGAAGGGACAGAAGAAGGAATGCTCCCTGCCAAAATCAGAGTATCCCCATCTTTTAAACGATGTAATTGGTTCAGAAGTTCTTTTAATTTGGTATCGGGTATGTCAGGACCGGATCCATTGATTTCCGTGCCGTCATAGTCTTTTAATTTTACATTGATACGATTATTGCCTGCGGGAAGCGTGATATAATCACAGAGGATTCCTCTCTCCTGACTTAAGCGTTTGATTTCATTTCCTGTAAAACCGGCAATAAAACCAAGAGCGATGTTGGATATGCCTAAATTGGTGAGTACGGTAGACACATTGATTCCTTTTCCTCCGGGGAACATTTTCTCTTCTTTGGTTCGGTTAGTCTTTCCAAGGGAAAAATTCTCCATGGAAACAATATAGTCGATGGAAGGATTGAAAGTTACAGTATAAATCACGAGGAATACTCCTTTACATACAATAATTTTAGAAATATAATAATTATATCGTAATTAGTGATTTTGTTCTATGAAACTTTTTACTAAATGAAGGAAAAAGGGGGATAATTTTGTGTATTATTCAGCAAGTGATTTTAGAACCATGGCAAGAGAAGCCATTACAGACATTATTCATGCGGACTATATAATAAATGCAAAAAGAGGGGGAATTCAATATGGCAATGCATGTATTGGAAAATGAATTTTTAAAAGTATCCGTAGCGGATGCAGGGGCAGAATTAAGTAGTGTAATCGATAAGGAAAGTGGATTGGAACGTCTTCATGATGCAAATCCTCAGATTTGGAATCGTCATGCACCGGTTCTTTTCCCATTTGTAGGAAAAGTAGTGGGTGGGACATATCGTATCGGAGATAATGAATATGAGATGAAGACACAGCATGGATTTGCCAGAGACATGGAATTTGAATTTGTGGAAGCAGACGAAAACCATATAACACATAAATTATTACCTGACGATCATACAAGAAAGATTTATCCATATGAATTTGAATTATTGGTAACACATGAATTGGACAAAGAAAATCCTCGTCTTCTGCATGTGAAATGGGAAGTAAAAAATAGCGGTGATGATAAGATGTACTTTTTTTTAGGAGGTCATCCCGCATTTACTACAGTGGAAGCTGATCCAAAGGCAAAGGAAGAATACTATCTTGAATTTTTAGGTTGTGATTCTGTGGAATACTTCGGTGTAAGCAATGAATCCGGATTTGCAACACCAAAGGATACAAAGACAGTTGCGTTAGATAATGGATTTTTAAAATTTAACGATGATGTATATGTTACTTTGATTTTTGATAATTTTAAGTTTGATAAAGTAAGAATGTGCCGTCCGGATAAAACGCCATATGTAACGATGGAATGCAGCCAGTTTACAAGTTATGGAATCTGGGCAAAAGAAAATGGTAACTTTATCTGCTTAGAACCATGGGCGGGAAGAACGGATAATGATGGATTTACCGGAACTATTGATGAAAAAATTGGTGTAAATGTTCTGGAAGCAGGTATGAGCAAAATAATTCAGCATAGTATTGAATTCCATAAATAAAAGTAGTATAAATAAACATATATTTCTGGGAAGTAGAATACGCTTCCCAGATTATTTTTAAAATGAGGGAAGTACATATTTATTTTACTGAAAAATAAATATAAAGTAGTGAAATTTATATTTAAAGGAAAATACGATGATAGGAAAGGAAAAGTGTAAAAATTTTAAAAAGGCATTACAGACGGAATTAAGGGAGAATAAAAAGACATTTATTGTATACAGTGTACTTAGAGTTCTGGTGATAATTATGATGATATTACAGCTTTTTAATCATAATTATGAGAATGCATTTCTTTGTGTGCTGACACTGATTCTGATGATTGTACCAGGTATATTGCAGGTAACATTTAAAGTGGAGTTTCCTTCGACTTTGGAGATTATTGTATTGTTATTCATATTCGCGGCGGAGATATTAGGAGAGATTTCTTCATTCTATATTCATTTCCCGCATTGGGATACGATATTACATACTTTAAATGGATTTTTGTGTGCTGCTTTGGGAGTTTCTCTGGTAGAGATTTTAAATAAGGATAAGAGAGTTCCGTTTCAGTTGTCGCCTTTTTTTCTGGCAATGGTCTCCTTTTGTTTTTCCATGACTATAGGTGTTATTTGGGAGTTTTTTGAATTTGGAATGGATATGTTATTCTTTCTGGATATGCAGAAAGATACTGTGATCAGTCAGATTTCCAGCACATATCTTGACCCTACAAAGCAGAGTTTAAGAGTGTTGATTCCGGGAATTACCCAGACAGCGGTCAATGGTCAGATATTGGACATTGAAGGGTATCTGGATATTGGACTTATTGATACCATGGAAGATTTGTTGGTCAATTTTATTGGCGCATTGGTGTTTGCTGTTCTCCAATATGTTTATGGAAAGCATGGGGATAAGAAAATTTTTAAGCATCTGGTTCCGTCTTTACAGGAAAAAGATAAGTATAAAAGAGAGATAGAGAAGTCATAGACTTCTCTTTTTTTAATTAAATTACCTATTGAAAAGGTAGGTAAAATGTGTTATACATAATACATACCAAAAAAGTAGGTAATTTGAAGAGAAAGGAATTTTTAGAATGAAAATATATCTTGATAATGCAGCTACTACGCGTATGAGTAAAGGAGCAATTGCTGCCATGATTCCATATATGGCGGATATTTACGGTAATCCTTCCAGTCTTCACTCTACAGGACAAGCAGCGGCAGAAGCACTAATGGATGCAAGACAAAGAATCGCAGAGTGCATTGGTGCTGAGCCTTGGGAAATTACGTTTACTTCCGGTGGAAGTGAAGCAGATAATCAGGCAATACTTTCTGCCGCAAGATTCGGTGAGAGGAAAGGGAAAAAACATATTATTTCAACGGCTTTTGAACATCATGCTGTATTGCATACGTTGAAGAAATTGGAAAAAGAAGGATTTGAGATTACTCTTTTAGATGTCCATGAAAACGGAATTGTATTAGCAAAACAGGTCGCGGATGCAATCAGACCGGATACCTGTCTTGTCACAGTTATGTATGCTAATAATGAAATCGGAACGATTCAGCCGATTAAGGAGATTGGTGAGATATGTCATGAAAAAGGTGTAATTTTTCATACCGATGCAGTACAGGTGGCAGGACATTTGCATATTCATGTGCAGGAGCAGAATATTGATATGCTTTCTCTTTCTGCCCATAAATTTCATGGTCCGAAAGGAATCGGTGTTCTTTATACGAAAAAAGGGATTCCATTGACGAATATCATTGAGGGCGGTGCCCAGGAACGTGGGAAAAGAGCCGGTACAGAGAATATTCCTGCCATTATGGGAATGGCAGCAGCGTTGGAAGAGGCTTGTACTCACATGGATGAGAAGGAGGAAAAGCTTGTCGCATTACGTGACAAACTGATTGCAGGACTTTTGGAAATTCCTCATTCCATTTTAAATGGCGATGCAGAGAAGAGGCTTCCCGGTAATGTGAATCTTTGTTTTGAGGGAATAGAAGGAGAATCGCTGTTGCTGCTTCTTGACGATAAAGGAATTCAGGCTTCCTCCGGTTCTGCCTGTACTTCCGGTTCTCTGGATCCAAGTCATGTACTTCTGGCATTGGGGAGAGTTCATGATATTGCTCATGGTTCGCTGCGTCTTTCTCTTTCGAATGAGAATACCGAGGAAGAAATCGATTACACTGTGAATGCAGTGAAAGAGGTCGTGACGTACTTGCGCAGTATTTCCCCTATTTGGAGGGACCTTGTTAGTGGGAAGAAAGATTTTATTATAAAATAACCGCGTAGATTGAAAAAAGTATTGTTATTTAGATTGGATTGAAAGGAGAACAGGATTGATATGGCGTTATATAGTGAAAAGGTGATGGATCATTTTAGAAATCCACGAAATGTGGGCATGATTGAAAATGCCGATGGAGTTGGTGAGGTAGGCAATGCCAAATGCGGCGACATTATGAAAATTTATCTGAAAATTGAGAATGATATTATTGAGGACGTAAAATTTGAAACTTTTGGATGTGGATCTGCCATAGCATCAAGTTCCATGGCAACGGAACTAATTAAGGGAAAACCTTTGGAAGAGGCTCTTTCTCTAACAAACAAAGCGGTGGTAGAAGCATTGGACGGTCTCCCGGCTCATAAAATTCATTGTTCTGTGCTTGCAGAGGAAGCTGTCAAGAAAGCACTGAAGGATTATTATGAGAAGAAAGGGATAGAATATGATCCGGAGCAGTTTCCGGATTGTGAAAGCTGTGGTCATGAATGTGGAAAATAAAGGCAAATTACTTGATTTACTTACAAATATTGTAGTATATTTGCAAATATAAATGATACAATTTGTTTGTTATTTATATCTAAGCAGAACGAAAGGAATGTTTGATTGAGATGATGATTTCAACAAGAGGGAGATATGCGCTACGGGTATTAGTGGATATTGCACAGAATGCCGAACGTGGATATATTCCCATGAAAGAAGTTGCGGAAAGACAAGGAATATCATTAAAATATTTGGAAAGAATTATTCCGGTATTATCCAAAAATGGCTTTGTAGAAGGGATGCATGGTAAAGGCGGGGGATACCGTCTTGTAAAAACACCGGAGGAATGCAGAATTGGGGATATATTACGATTAACAGAAGGTGATCTTGCACCGGTCTCTTGTCTGGGATGCGATGCTGAACCTTGTGAGAAGGCCTGCGAGTGTCCTACGTATCCGATGTGGGTCGAATTTCATCAGATCGTCAATGATTATTTCGATAATAAGACCCTTGCAGATATCATAAGAACATAATATAAAAAGTAGAAGCATATCTTAGAGTAATCATAATTTATATGACGAAAGTAAGAAGGTGTGCGTTATGAAAAAAAACTGGAAAGCATTAGTGATCAGTATTTTAATTCCTTTGGCAGTCGGTGCAGTTGCAGGTTTTTTGAGCAGAGGCGGCATGGAGAGTTTTGCTACAATGAATAAACCGCCATTGTCTCCACCGGCGTGGGTATTTCCTGTTGCATGGACCATACTTTATACCTTAATGGGGATTAGCTCTTACTTCATTTATGTTAGTGAACCGCAGAGATTGTCAATATATGGATATCAGTTGATTGTAAATTTCCTGTGGCCTGTTTTTTTCTTTAATTTTCAGTGGTATTTTTTTTCGTTTTTGTGGCTGGCTTTTTTATGGATCTTAGTGGCAAAGATGATTTTAGAATTTGGAGAGATTTCTAAAGCAGCGGCATTATTGAATATTCCGTATCTGCTTTGGCTTAGTTTTGCAGGATATTTAAATCTGGGAATCTGGTTGTTGAATTAATTATGAGGAATACGTAGGAAGGCGGGCATTAAGGTTCGCCTTTTTTGAAGGTGTTTGGGATATGAAAGGAAAGCGTTATCAATTATTAGATACGATAAGAGGAATCGTTTTAGTGAGTATGATCGTGTATCATGCCACATGGAATTTTGTATACATCTATGGAATGGATTGGGATTGGTATAGAAGTAAAGGAGCTTACGTGTGGCAGCAGAGTATTTGTTGGACCTTTATTCTGTTGTCAGGCTTTTGCTTTTCTTTAGGGAAAAGACACTTGAAAAGCGGTCTCATGGTGTTTGGAGGAGGCTTGCTTGTAACGCTGGTCACCTTGCTTGTAATGCCGTCAAACAGGGTTATTTTTGGTGTGCTGACTTGTATAGGGTCTTGCATTCTGCTTTTGAACTTTACGGAAAGATTTCTTAGAAAGCTGCCTTGTGAAATGGGGGCAATGGTAAATTTCTTGATTTTTTTATTTACGAAGAATATCAATAACGGTTATCTGGGCTTTGGTAATATTAGGGTCCTAGAAATTCCCACAGATTGGTATCATGACTATTTGACGACGTATTTAGGTTTCCCCTTCAGAGAGTTTTATTCTACAGATTATTTTTCACTTTTACCCTGGGTATTTTTATTTATTACAGGATTTTATTTATGCCAAATATTTAAGAAATATGGTTTCTTGCAAAAGTCTTTTATGACGAGAGAAATCCCTTTGTTTACTCTATTGGGAAAAAATTCTTTATGGATATATCTTATTCATCAACCGGTCATATACGGTCTGCAGGAAATTTTCTTTTGAAAGGAAGAAGCCTTTTTATGCTGGTAAAAAATAAACAGAAAAACAAATGTTTTTGGTTGAAAACGAGAAAAAAACGGTAAAAATAATACGGATTATGCCAAAAAAAATACGGGTTTAAAATGAAAAAATACTATGCTGAAATAAGGGCTGTATTGTATAATAAGGAGGATTAAAATGGCATGAAAGCCGTACAAAAGAAAGTGGGTAAATGGCAATGAAAAACTTTTTGGAGAACTTTAAGAACCGTGCAATTGAGGCAAAACTTAGTTTCATGGTACGAGTTAGCATCATTTTGATGGCTGTATTGGGAGTAGGAGCGTTAATCGGTGCGTGGGAATTAAATGCTCAGACCAAAGAACTGCATGAATGGTTGCAGGCAAACAATATTATTGCAGAATTGGATTATATGACATCTGAAGTCCGTTTGAAACAGTATGCACATGTAATTTCTTCTTCTACAGCAGAATTTAATCAGCATGAAGCCGAAATTGACAGTCTGTTAACTGAAATTGATAGTTTAGTTGCAGAGTATGAGTTAACGATTACAACCGAAACAGATCGTCAGTATTTTGAAGCTGCATGTGATGCTTGGGACAAATATCTGGAGGCTACAGGTGATGAATTTTATAGTTTGAGCCGTGCTATGAAGTTGGATGAAGCCAATGCACTTATGTTGGGAGAAGGGTATGATGCCTTTGTAGAGTTCCAGGAAAATTTTGATATCTTGTTGGAATTTAACCATGCTAGTGCAGAAGACGTATCCAGTCAGGCAACTACTGTATTTATTATTATTTGTGCAATCGTAGTTGTGCTGGTAGCGATTGCAACTATTATCGCACTTAGAATTGCAAAAGTCATTATTACGGGAATTGTGACTCCGGTAGATGAGTTGAAGCATGCGGCAGCGGAAATGACTCAGGGAAGACTGGATGCAGAGATTGTATATGAAGCGGAAGATGAATTAGGTGAATTGGCAGATTCTATCCGAGAAGTGCAGGTAACTTTAGGAGCTTATGTAAGAGAAATTTCCGAAACATTAGAAGTAATTGCAACAGGTGACCTGACAAAGGACTTTAAGGAAATTACAGATTTCCGTGGTGAATTCGGAAGTATTAAAGAATCTTTTGTGCGTATTTTGAAAGAATTTAATATTACGTTAAGCAGAATTCAGGATGCGGCAGCAGACGTTGACTCCGGTTCTGATGAAATTGCCGGTGCGGCAGCAGATTTGGCTTCCGGTACAGGCGAACAGGCAAGTGCTGTAGAAGAATTGACAGCAACAATTATGACCGTAAACGGCATGGCTGTAGAATCTGCAAAAGAAGCAAATACAGCATCTGAAGATGCAGCAATTGCAGTAAAAGAAGCAGAAGAAGAACAGCAGCACATGAAAGACCTTCAGGAAGAAATGGGAAGAATCAAAGAAATTTCCACTCAGATTGAAGCGATTGTTACAAGTATTGAAGAAATTGCATCACAGACAAGTCTGTTAGCATTAAATGCTTCCATTGAAGCCGCAAGAGCTGGAGAAGCAGGAAGAGGATTTGCTGTAGTAGCAGAGCAGATTGGTAAGTTGGCTACGGACAGTGCTCAGGCGGTTGTAAACGCGAAAGAATTGATTACTAAGACCGTAGAAGCTATTGATAAAGGCAACAACATGACAGAAAGAACTGCCAAAGGCTTTGAAAAGTTAATTGGTGATTTGGAAAGCTTTGCAGAAGTGGCACATAGTGTAAGCGAGACGGCAAGCGCTCAGGCACAGGCGTTAGAACAGATTGAAGATGGTATTGAACAGATTTCTACAGTAACACAGCAGAATGCTGCAGCTAGTGAAGAATGTTCTGCAATCAGTGAAGAGTTGGCAGCAAGAGCATCTGAAATGACTGCTCAGATTCAGAAATTTGCATTGCATGATTAATGAATAGGCAGAAAATGAGTACAAATTTAAAGGAACCAACGAGGAGACGGTTTTTGTTATAATGATGAAGAATTTCAGGTGATGGAGGAAGAGTGTCGTGGGCTTGGGGAAAAAGAAGCGAACGACAATTCGGTGTGTTTTATGTAAACAGATGGAACGTTAGACAGGGAAAAAATAATAGTTTTATTTATAATATTAAAGAGTATAATAGAGAAGCAGTCTATTGTCAGGTACATAGTTCTTGTAAAAAGTGTGATATCGGAGGAGATTTATGAAAAAGGAAAATGCAAAAGCACTGTTGCCCATCGGGGTTTTTTTAGTGATTTACTTAGGGCTGGGAATTTTGTTTGAATATGTTTTGGCAATTCCCATGGGATTCTATAATATTCCGATTGTAGTTGCCTTTTTAGTGGCATTATTGGTAGCTTGTATTCAGAATCCTGAGTTGAAATTTGATGATAAACTGGAAGTTATGGCAAGGGGCGTGGGAGATAAGAATATTATCACTATGATTCTTATTTTTATGACAGCCGGTATTTTTGTAGGTGTTGTAGGAAGAAGCAGTGCAGAAAGCGTTGCTTATTTTCTTCTTTCCATTATTCCGGCAAGATTCGCTGTATTGGTTTTATTTGTAGTAAGTAGTTTTGTATCTGTAGCCATGGGTACGTCTGTCGGTACAATTACTTTAATTACTCCCATAGCAGTTGCAGTTGCAAATGGTTCCGGTTTTGGACTTCCGTTATGCATTGGTTCTGTTGTTGGTGGGGCAATGTTTGGTGATAACCTTTCCTTTATTTCTGATACGACGATTGCGGCATGTAATGGTCAGGGGTGTGAGATGAAAGATAAATTCCGTGAGAACTTTGGAATTGCATTTCCGGCAGCAATCGCTACGTTAGTGATTATTCTTATAAGATCTTTTGGCGTAGAAGAAATCGGAGGGACAATTGCACAGGAATATAATCTGATTCAGATAATTCCATATATCTTGGTTTTGATTGGTGGAATTGTAGGGATTAATGTATTTGTTGTTCTTTTGATTGGTATTGTCACGGGTTCTTTTATTATGCTGATAACGGGTGCGACAGAGGCCACAGCATTATTGTCAAGTATGGGTTCTGGTGCAGCAGGAATGTTTGAAACAACTATGGTGGCAATTCTCGTTTCTGCTATTTGTGCATTGATTGCTGAATATGGTGGTTTTGCAGCATTATTGTCATTCATTAAGAAGATGTTCAAAGGGAAAAAAGGTGGAAGCCTTGGTATGGGACTTTTGGTTGGTGCCATGGACATTGCAACGGCTAACAATACCGTAGCGATTGTAATGGCAAACCCGATTGCAAAAGAAATGTCTGAAGAATATGGAATTTCATCTAAAAAGGCAGCTTCCATTCTGGATACCTTTTCCTGCATCTTTCAGGGAATTATACCATACGGTGCCCAGATGCTGGTAGCCGTTTCTGCAAGCTTAGAATTGGGAGCAGAAGTATCTGCCTTCGATATTCTTCCAAATTTGTACTATCCGTACATGTTATTAATTAGTTCTTTAATCTTTATTTTTGTAATACCAGATAAAAAATAAAGTAATAAAAAAGCGGCTGTAAAGCCGCTTTTTTATTAGTCTGTATAATTATCAAAATATCCCTGAATTAAAATAATTGGAGTTCCTTTGTCACCGGAACCGCTTGTTAAGTCACATAAAGAACCAAGTAAGTCAGTTAACTGTCTTGGAGTAGTACCCTGGGAAGCCATGTTGCCAACCAGATTGGACTGTTTTTCCTTGATGCTCTTAGAAATTGCTTCTTTTAATTCAGCACCACTTAAGTTCTTGAAATCATTATCTGCAAGATATTTTAATTTCAATTCGTTTGGTGTTCCTTGAAGACCTGCTGTAAATGCTGGAGAAACAACCGGGTCAGCTAATTCCCAGATCTTACCCTGAGGATCTTTGAATGCACCGTCACCATAAACCATAACTTCAACATGTTTACCTGTTAATTTCATAATCTCTGCCTGAATATCTTCAACTAAATCCTGACATTCGTTAGGGAAGAGTTTAATCTGATCTTCTGTAGATTTGTTGGAACCTAATAAACCATATTTTGTATTATATCCACCACCATTAACAGAGCTTGTTAAAATATCATCTAAACCGCAAACTACTTTTGCTCCGTTTTCTCTTAAGATACGTTTTGTTCTTTGTCTTGTATGAATATCACAAGTTAAGATACAGTCAGTATAGTTCAAAATTGTTTTTGCCTGGTTAGCAAAGATAATTTCAACTTCTGCACCGGCTTCTTTGATAATGTCAGAATAATATTCAACATAATCTACACCTGTGAATTCATGTTTGTTTTCACCGAATAATTCGCGGTATCTTTCTAAAGTTAATACATCGCTGTATGGGTTAATGCCTGCTTCGTCTAACTGATCATAAGTTAAAAGTGCATTTCCTACTTCGTCACTTGGATAGCTTAACATTAACACTACTTTTTTAGCTCCCATTGCAATACCTTTTAAAACGATTGCAAAACGGTTACGAGAGGTAATAGGGAAGATAACACCAATAGTGCCTCCGCCTAATTTTGCGCGAACGTCATCTGCAATATCCTGAACGGATGCGTAGTTACCCTGAGCACGTGCTACAATGGATTCTGTTAAAGCAATTACGTCTCTGTCTCTTAAGGAGAAACCATCGCTTTCAGCAGCTTCCAGAACACTGGTTACTGTGATGTCAACTAAATTATCACCTTCACGGATAATAGGACAACGAATACC
>CAZSBV010000037.1:0-12340 GCA_964605105.1 uncultured Lachnospiraceae bacterium
CGTATGGCAATGGTTCAAATACAAAAATATTATCTACATAGAAAGTATGTTCCGGAAGCTGAAGTTTACATTCTTTCAGTAACCCGGTACGATAAATTACCGAATGCATTAAAATATACTGACCTGTACGAAAATGTCTTACATCCTTCCATTCAAATACTCTGCCTTCCGGAATTGCATGCTTATAACGCATTACTTTTCCTTTCTTTTCTCCTTCTTTTTCATATACAAAATTACTGATGAACATATCGATCATCTGTCCGCTTGCCACTAATTCGCGCAATTTATTTAAAATTGCATCATAAGCATCTTCTTTTACCCAGTCATCACTATCAACTACTTTAAAGAACAGCCCGGTTGCATTAGCGATTCCTGTATTAACGGCTGAACCATGACCTCCGTTGGGTTTATGTACTGCCTTTACAATGGATGGGTATTTTCTTGCATACTCATCCGCTATATTTGCAGTATTATCTTTCGAACCATCATTTACAACAATAATTTCTACGTCTTCTCCACCTTTTAAAAGGGATTCTATACATTTTCTCATATATTCCTGCGAATTATAACATGGAATAGCAACTGATAATAATTTCATTTTTACCTCACTTCTTCAAAAAAATATCATAACTATTCAGAGCAAGCTCGAAAATCTTTCAGATTTCCTCGCTATGGCTTCTCGCCAAATGAATGAATAATATATTTTGCTTGTGTATGCAAGCATCCAACGCAAAATAATTATTCATTCGCTTAGCTCTGAATAGTATACATTGTATCATTACCTTGCATAATATTCAAACATTTCGTGTACGCTGCAAAAGCGGAAGGCAATGGGTACTTTTCTTCTGCTTCTTTGGATTCTACAAAAATCCAGTTTTCCTGTTCCAACTGCTGTCCTTTTTTTGCCAGTTCGTCTACTCTTATCTGATAGGCAATCATATGCCATTCTTTGTGGCTGAAAATATGCTTGGAACTTTCTATTTTCTGTATTCGCAAAACTTCCAGTCCAATATTTTTCAAATAGGCCAGAACTCGTTTTTCCGTCTGGTGTCCTTCCAGATTCGGGAATTCATATAACCCTGCCAGAAGCCCTTTTTCAGGACGTTTATGCAAAGCTGATTTATTTTCATCCTGAATGATCAGGATTGTTTTCTTTTCTATGGTTCTTTTCTTTTTCGGTTCCTTTTTGGGAAACTCTTCTTCTCTTCCTTCTAAGTGGGCCAGACAAATCTTCTTCCAGGGACATTCTTCACACTTGGGTTTTCCATTTGGAATACAAACTGTAGCCCCCAATTCCATCAACGCCTGATTAAAATCTCCCGGACGTGACTCGGGCATCACTTCCAATAGCTGCTGTTCCACTCGTCTTTTCGTGGCGTCTTTTAAAATATCCTCATCATCCAGAGACAGTCTACTTAAAATACGAAGTACATTTCCATCCACAGCCGGTGTCTTTTCTCCAAAGGCTATGGAACTGATGGCACCGGAGGTATACTTCCCAATTCCGGCCAGTTTCAGAAGTTCCTCCTGACATTCAGGCATCTGTCCACCAAACTCGGTCATGACCTGTCTGGCCGCCTTCTGTAAATTTCGGGCACGATTATAGTACCCCAGTCCTTCCCACAATTTCAACAGTTTATCTTCTTCACAATTTGCCAGACTTTCCATGTCAGGTAACTCACTGATAAAACGGTTAAAATATGGCTTTACCGCCTCTACTCTGGTCTGCTGCAACATAATTTCTGATATCCAGACCTTATATGCCACTGGGTCCTCTCGCCACGGAAGAATTCTATGTCCCCTGTCATACCACTCTAAAATCGGTTCTACGATCTTACTGTATTGTTCCTGATAGTATAATCTCACCTCTACAGGCTGATTCAAAACCATACTATCCGGAGTCACTTTCGTATCATATGCCAAAATCTGTACTCCTGCTTCCTTGGCTCTTCTCAGAGCATCTGCAAATTCTCTATGCGTTGTTTCATTTGGAATCAGAAATTTTACATTTTCCATCTGTATCACAAACAAAATATAGGCTTCATACCCTTCTTTACACGCCTTTATTAATTCATCAACATGCTTTACCGCTCTTTCGGATGGTGCATCCGGGAAGGCAACAATATTATCCTTCTCCAACGTAACTCCCTTTACCTCTATAAAAGCACCTTTCTCATTCCCTTCTGTTTGCACAAAAAAATCAAACCTGGATTCCCCATAAGTAAATTCCGGTTTGATTTCCTTAATATCACGCAAAACCAGCCCCTGCTGCAATGCTTCTTTAACCACTGCATTAGGAGCTTGTGAATCCATATTAATCACTCTGTCATTTTTAAGCGCAGCAACCAAATCATATCTGGTCTTACGCTCTTTGCCATCTTCATCTGCCAAATATACTTTAGCACCCTCCGGCAATAATTCCCGGCATCTTCCGGTATTTTTCACATGTACCGTTTCTTCTTTGCCGTCTATTAAAACTTTTGCAATAAATCGATTGGGACGCGCCAGAAATGTTCCCTCTACAATTTTGTGATACTTCATATATTAAAAAATCCTGTTACATTCATACTTCTCTTTTGTGAGAAGACAATCATTTAATGCCTCATATTTTGTCTGAACATCACCTTCCGGCAATTCAAAGTCAATTACCACTGCCATGGTAAGCAACATATTCTCTGTAATTCTATGCTGAAGCCCATGTAAAATGTTCAATTTTTCTCTGTAGGAATCTGTGTCCAAATAGGCTTCCAGTAATGGATCAATAGTGACAGCTTCTTCTGTGGTTTCAACACTTGATGACTCACTTATTGTCTCTTCTCTCGTATCCGTTTCAGACTGTTCCCTTACGATTTCCTCTCTCGCATCCGTTTCAGACTGTTGCCTTACAATTTCTTCCACCATTTTGAGTTCTGCATTTACCGGAGCCGCAACTGTTTCTACCAACTGTTCTACCGGCTCAAATCTATTTTTTTGTGTTACGTTAGGGTATTTTTCTCTATCCACTTCACTCATGAACATAGTAAGTGGCCGCGCATATACCTTAAATTCGCCATATAATGCCTGATAAATTACCAGCTGTTCCTTACTTTCTGTATGTTCTGCTACTGTAATTACTCGATATAAATTACCCTTAAAATGTCTATAAATCTGATTTGCCTGAGGAATCATAGAAACGCGTCCTTTCTACTACTTCATAATGCAGTACTATTTTATTTCAATCCAAGAATTTCCGATTTTTCTTAAAACTAATTCATTATTTTTACTATATCGTATTATTTGCAATATTTCTATTGTCATTTTACTTAAATTTTTTTCTAACGCAACCGTATTTTTTTACCATTTTGTATGTGCTTACAATTGTTTTAAAGTAACATCTGCCACCAGAATACTCTCTGCACTTTCCTGCATCCTTGCTTCTAATAATAACAATTCCTGAGCTTCCATTTTCTCTAACTTCGCATGGTGTACTGTTACAATATAGTCTCTGTTTCCCTCTGAATCTGTAATATAAGTCAATGTAATACCGGCATTCTTACATCCTTTTTCTAACAAAAGCAAACGTACTTCATTCACATACTCTTCTTCCATAACACGATACTGTTCTTTACTGAATTTGCTTTTTACTTCCTTGCAAGAAGCGGCTTTTGCAGTCATTCCGATTCCGAATACCAAAACCAATACTGTTGCTAATAATAATGTAACTTTTTTCATAAAAAATATCCCCCTATTACCATTCTTAAAGGCTGTTTCACTGCGTTTTCGCCTTACGTTGTTTTGATAATAGGAGGATATCATTTTTATTGTCCCATATTTCGGACTTATCATTCTATTATTCTGTATTTAAAGTATTCAACCTACATTTCTTTGATTCTCGCTGCCAATTCTAAGCCGGTCTCATCCAAATCAATCAAAATGGTATCTTTGGCTGTCACTTTATCTGCCAGAATCATTTTTGCAGCCAGCGTCTCCACATGTTTCTGTACGAATCGTTTCAAAGGTCTTGCACCGTAGACCGGATCGTAGCCTTCTTCTACAATATAGCTTTCTGCTGCCGGAGTAATTTCAATCGAAATTTCCCTGTCACTGAGTCTGGCATTGATATCTTTTACAATCAAATGAATAATGTTACCAATATCACCTTTTGTTAATGGCTTGAACAGAATGGTTTCATCCAGACGATTTAAAAACTCCGGTCTGAAATGCATTCTTAACTCATTCATAACCGCATTTCTCGCAGATTCCTCAATGGTTCCATCTTCTGCAATACCATCTAATAAATAAGAAGAACCAATGTTGGAAGTCATAATTAAAATCGTGTTCTTAAAGTCTACGGTTCTTCCCTGGGAATCGGTAATTCTTCCATCATCCAACACTTGTAACAGTACGTTGAATACATCCGGATGTGCTTTTTCAATCTCGTCAAAGAGAACAACTGCATATGGTCTCCTGCGAACTGCTTCTGTCAGCTGACCGCCTTCATCGTATCCCACATATCCCGGAGGCGCTCCAATCAATCTGGACACGGAATGTTTTTCCATATATTCACTCATATCGATACGAACCATGTTGGACTCGTCGTCAAACATGTTCACCGCCAATGCCTTCGCCAGTTCAGTTTTACCCACACCGGTAGGTCCCAGGAAAAGGAAGGAACCAATCGGTTTGGATGGATCTTTGATGCCTGCCTTGGAACGAATGATGGCTTCAGATACAAGAGTTACTCCCTCTTCCTGTCCAATCACACGTTTGTGCAGTTCTTCATCCAAATGAAGCGTTTTATTTCTTTCACTTTCGGTAAGTTTACTCACCGGAATTCCTGTCCATCTGGAAACAATTTTTCCAATTTCTTCTTCCGATACACTTTCATGGACTAAAGAAAATTGAGCATTTTTCACTTTTTCTTCTTCAATTTCCAACTGCTTTTTCAGTTCCGGAAGCTTACCATAACTTAATTCTGCTGCCTTTTCATAATCGCCTTCGCGCTGTGCAATCTGAATCTGACTGTTCATATTTTCAATTTCTTCTCGCAAGTGGGAAAGCTTTTCTACACTTGCTTTTTCATTTTCCCACTGAGCAGAACGATTGCTAAATTCTTCTTTCCATTCTGCCAGTTCTTTTTGAAGATTTGCCAAACGCTCCTGACTCAATCTATCGTCTTCTTTTTTCAATGCAGCTTCTTCAATTTCCATCTGCATTACACGTCGTCTTAACTCATCCACTTCGGTAGGCATGGAATCCAACTCTGTTTTGATTAAAGCGCAGGCCTCGTCTACAAGGTCAATCGCTTTATCCGGCAAAAATCTGTCAGAGATATATCTATTCGAAAGTACCGCTGCACTTACCAGAGCATTGTCCATGATTTTGACACCGTGATACACTTCATATCTGTCTTTTAATCCTCTCAAAATGGAGATAGCATCTTCTACCGTTGGTTCTTCCACCATGACCGGCTGGAATCGTCTTTCCAACGCCGGATCTTTTTCAATATACTGACGGTATTCATCTAAAGTTGTGGCACCGATGCAGTGAAGCTCGCCTCTTGCTAACATTGGTTTTAACATGTTTCCCGCATCCAATGCACCATCCGTTTTACCCGCTCCGACAATGGTGTGTAATTCATCAATAAATAATAGAATCTGTCCATCACTGTTCTTTACATCTTCCAGAACCGCTTTTAAACGTTCTTCAAATTCTCCACGATATTTAGCGCCTGCCACTAGAGCTCCCATATCCAGAGCAAAAATCTTCTTATCTTTCAATCCCCCCGGAACATCACCGCGGACAATTCTCTGCGCCAATCCTTCTACAACTGCGGTCTTACCAACCCCCGGTTCTCCAATCAGAACCGGATTATTTTTGGTCTTTCTGGAAAGAATACGAATCAAATTACGGATTTCTGCATCTCGCCCAATCACCGGATCAAGTTTCTGATTTTTTGCTTTTTCCACCAGATCCTGACCGTATTTTTCCAAAGTATCATAAGTAGCTTCCGGGTTGTCACTGGTAACTCTCTGATTTCCTCTCACAGTAGACAATGCCTGTAGGAAGCGTTCTCTGTTAATTCCATACTCCCGGAATACTTCTTTGATTTCCCTATTAGGATATTTCATCATTGCTAAAAACAAATGCTCTACAGATACATATTCATCTCCCATCTGCTTTGCTTCGTCTTCTGCACTGATTAAGACTTTATTCAAGTCCTTACCTACATAGACCTGTCCGCCCTGTACTTTAACTCTTTTCTTCAATGCCTGCTCACATCGGTTGGCAAAATGTTCTTTCTGGATTTCCATTTTTTCAACCAATTTCAGGATTAAACTATCCTCTAATGTCAATAGCGCATACAATAAATGTTCCTGTTCAATTTCCTGATTTCCATATTCATAGGCAAGCTTCTCACTTCGTTCCACTGCCTGCATGGATTTCTGTGTAAATTTTGAAATATTCATTAATACTTACCTCCTACTATTTCGAAGTGCTGGTTGCTATAAGTTTTCACTAAAATCTCATGTGTCATTCTTTCTCAGCACCTGTTTCTAAGAATGTTATATCACCCTTTGTTAGCACTCGTCAATGGTGAGTGCTAATTTTAAATCTTAAAAAATTATGAAGTCCCAAAACCTATTGATTTTACAGACTTCATAATCTTTTACTCTCTATCCCCAACAATTTTTGCAACCGTTTTTGATTGCATTTTCATTTTGCAACCATTTTCGATTTTATTTTTACAGTACCTTCACCTCAAGCGCTGTAGTCTGGGGTGGTATACTGGCTGTCATGAAATTGGCATGACGGACTTCCACGCGCATGCCCGGAACCAAACCATTGAAATCCATACTTCTGCCCATGCGATTACTAATCGGAGTATTCTGCGGCACATTAAATCTTATAATAGAAGTAAAATCTCCATCACTGATAGTCGTAAAGTTTCTTTCCATTCTATCAATATCCACAATTCTTCCTATCGTTGTATTGTTTCCTGTGCCTCCTCTTACGATTTCTACAAAATAGGCTTCCGCCTGCGGTGGAATACTTCTTGTTGTTGCATTAGAAATAATAGCATTCACAATCATTCCCACAGTTAAATCCGAAGCATTTCCGCGGGCTCCGTTCATATTCACCACAACAGTTCCCGGTCCTATCACCATTCTGATTCTTTGATCTTCCCCTCTGTTATTTTTTCTGTCCCGATAAACCGCAGTAACTAGTGTATTATTTCTCTCCTGAGAGATTTCCTCTATGGTCGCATTGGAAATTCTGGTAACTGCCATAAAAATACCTTTTTTTAACTAATATATTCCCTGTTTTTTAAAAATGTGTCCGTTAAGATTTATCTTCATATATATCTTTTCCATAATTTTAACTATTTTATATTTTTGTGATTTTGTCACAGACTTTTCTATAATTTTTGGTATACTATGTTCATATACAAAATTTATATATAGAACAACACTTTAAAACTCATCTATCTTGTGTTATAAAATCTATATATGAATGTAACTAAAAACTAATTTCAAGGAGGAATTATTATGGCAGCATTAAAAATAACAAAAGATAATTTCCAGACAGAAGTTATGGAATACAAAGGCACTGTTTTATTAGATTTCTGGGCAAGCTGGTGCGGACCATGTAAAATGATCGGACCAATCATCGATCAGATTGCAGATGAAAGAACGGATATTAAAGTTGGAAAAATTAATGTTGACGAAGAACAGGAACTGGCAGTTCAGTTCAAAGTAATGAGCATCCCTACTTTAATCGTATTCAAAGACGGAAAAGTTGCAAATCAGTCCCTTGGTGCCAAACCAAAGGCAGCAATCCTTTCCTTATTAGACTAAATTTTTATTTCACAAAACTTCAAAAAAGCAGATTGGATTCTAGTTTTTCCGCATCCAATCTGCTCTTTCTCATTTATTTCCGCTTCACGCCCACTGCCATGCTGTACTGCGCTTTATGGCGATTTTCTACCAGCGCTTTTTCATATCTGATAAGACCTCTGTTTTCATGCGGATCATTAAAATAGTATCCTTCTTCATCGTATCCCACAAGAAGCATACAATGTTCGTTAGAAATCCAGGTAAACGTTTCTCCGGAATCAAACAGTTTCCACTCCGGTCCTACAATAGGTTCCCTCATATTGATACATGCCCAGAAAATGACCGGACAATCTTTCTCAATATATTTTTTTACCAAATCTTCTATAGGTGTATCCGTTTCATTTATAATCTCGTACTCTTCACCAATCGCTTTTTCCAAAGCCTTACAAATTACCGGTGCATAACATCCAAAAGAATCCTTATCATAGGGACTTCCGCAGAAATACAGATTTGGGTCAGCTCCGAAAAGCTGACCCTCTCTTTCTTCAAAATCTTTCATTTCCAAATAACCTGCAATAAATTCATCTACTGAGATATCATGACCTAAATACTGCAATAACATCACTGTAGATACACTTTCGCAGCCTGTTGGATATTTCACACTTTGATCTATGTAAGGCACTTGGATAATTTTTTTTGTATTATTCATTTTTCATCCTGCCATTTCATATTTCAAAATCTATTATTAATTTAGATTACTCATATATCATTTTAAACATTTCTTATTCAGAATTAGATACTCTATTATTTTGTATCCTCTTTCATAGATTGCTTTCTTATGATTTCAAGAATCACCACTAAAATCACAAGGCTGGCGCCCAAAGCAATTACCCAGTTCTGTACAACACCTGCAATCAGATATCCAACAATACATACCCCTGCGACAGGCATTGCATACTGCATCTGTGTAGATACATGATTAATATGATTACTCTGTGCTCCGGCAGATGACATAACCGTAGTATCGGAAATCGGTGATATATGGTCCCCACATACTGCACCTGCTAGAACTGCAGCTACGGAAATAATCATCATTTCCATATTTGCACCACTTTCAAACATAGCAACTACGATTGGTACTAAAATTGCAAAGGTTCCCCAACTGGTTCCTGTCGAGAATGCCAGAAAAATTGCCACAGCAAACATAACTGCCGGAATCACAACACTGGCCGATGCATTGGTGCCTACAATACCTTCTACAAAAGCGGCAATTCCTAAAGCATCACCTACACCTTTTAAAGACCATGCAAATACTAAAATGATAACAGCCGGAACCATCAACTTAAATCCATCTGCAAGACTGTCCATAAATCCCTTAAAAGTAACTACTTTTCTTGGTAAATATAATACTGCCATAAATAATATTGTAACAAAAGTTGCAAAAATAAGACTGATTTCTGCATCACAGTTCGCAAACGCAGTTACGATATCAGTTGCTCCGCCAAGATAACCTGTATAAATCATAGATCCAATGGCAGATACGATCAATACCGCTACAGGAAGAACCAGGTCTGTTACTTTACCATTCTTACTGCTATCCTCTTGTTCGATATTATCGAACTCTTCTTTTCCAGAAGTAAATAAATCACCATTTTCTGCATTGATTTCATGTTTTTTCATGAGACCAAAATCAAATCCTCTGACAATGATATAGAACACCATAAATATGGTCAATAATGCATATAAATTGTAAGGAATGGTTCTAAGGAACATCTGGAATCCTGTAATTCCTGCATCTTCCGGCACATATGAGTTTACCGCTGCCGCCCAGCTGGAAATCGGTGCGATAATACAAATCGGTGCTGCAGTAGCATCAATAATATATGCTAATTTCGCTCTGGATACTTTATAACGGTCTGTTACCGGTCTCATAACAGAACCAACCGTAAGGCAGTTAAAATAGTCATCCACAAAAATCAAAATTCCCAGTCCCATAGTTGCAAGCAAAGAAGTTTTTTTAGACTTAATCTTCTCACCTGCCCACTTTCCATAAGCAGCAGAACCACCGGACTTTGTCATCAGAACAATAATCATTCCCAATAAAATGTCGAAAATCAAAATATTGAGATTCATACTGTTTTTCATAATATCAAACAATGCATTGAACGATACCCAAGGATTAAATCCTCCTACCATCAGTGCACCAACCGCAATACCAACTAACAGAGAACTATATACTTCTTTTGTAATCAATGCCAATACAATAGCAATGATTGGAGGTAAAATGGACCAAAAGCTACCAAAAAACATCGACGTTTCCATATTTTTTCTCCTCTCTTATCTTTCCTCACGGAAATAGTTAACTCCACAACTCTTTGGCTGTGCATGTTCCTTATTTTCACGCATACTTGTAAATACTAATACTAAAATGGTCGCAACATATGGAATCATGTCGTAAATCTGTGTTGGAAGTCCCGGAATGCTGATGTACATACGCATAACAGTTAATCCACCAAATACAATCGCTACTGCAACTGCTCTTGCAGGACTCCATGTAGCAAAGATAACCAATGCCACTGCCAGCCATCCATAACCGCTGACACAACCATGAACCCATACTCCGGAAGTCGTTACCATACTCATGTACATACCGCCAATGCCGCAGATACCACCACCGATAATAGTTGCCACATATTTATATTTTTCAATCGGAATTCCCGCTGCATCCGCAGTTGCCGGACTTTCCCCGACTGCTCGGAGGTTCAGACCAACTCTGGATTTTGCAAAGAACCACATCATAACAACTGCTATTGCAATTGCAAAATATACCATCCAGTTATACTGGAAAAACAATTTCCCAATGACAGGAATATCTGAAAGAACCGGAATATGTAAATTCACAAATGCTTTCTTAGTTACATCTGTTACCGCGATATAACCGCCTGCTTTCTGCGCAAAGAACTCACCAAAGAAATTAGCAAAACCGGTTCCGAAAATGGTCAAAGTAAGCCCTGTTACGTTCTGATTTGCTCGTAAGGTAATGGTCAAAAAGCTGTAAATCAAAGCTCCGAGACATCCGGCAATAAAGGATGTAATCAAAGCTACCACACAAGATACAAACCCACTCGGAGTTCCTCCGGCATTTAACACAAACTGTTCATAATAATAGGAACTTACTACGCCTGTAATAGCCCCCATGAACATCATACCTTCAACACCCAGATTCATATTTCCTGCTTTTTCGGTTAAAATTTCGCCCAAAGCTCCCAGTAAAAGTGGAGTCCCCGCTAAAACAGCAGCAATAAAAAGATTACTTAATACATTAAGCATTTTTCTCCTCCTTTCCGCGAACAATCAAACGATAGTTAATGAAAAATTCACATCCTAACATAAAGAATAAGATAATACCGATTAATACATCTGCCGCAGATGCCGGAATCTTGAACTGTGTCTGAATGGTGTTAGAACCTCTCTCTAACATAGCTATAAATACTGCTACCACCAACATTCCATAAGGATTCATTTTTGCCAGCCATGCAACTGTAATAGCTGTAAATCCAACTCCGCCGGCTGTACTTTCTGTAATGGTGTAATCGGCACCTGCAAACTGCAGCATACCTACCAGACCACAAAGAGCCCCGGAAATGAACATGGTACGATTATAAACTTTACTAACTTTAATTCCTGCATAATGAGCGGTATTGGTACTTTCACCTACAACCGCAATTTCATAACCCTGTTTTGTTTTTGTAAAGTAAATATGAGAAACTACTACAAGCACAAGGGCTAAAATCCATCCCCAATGCACACCAAATACCTTAGTCAAACGTGCTCCCTGTACCAACATGGCAATTTTGGGGAAACTGCTTCCCGGTGCTTTCCAAGGACCGTTCATAAGATATTTAATAAAAGCAAGTGCTATGTAGTTTAACATTAATGTAAATAAAGTTTCGTTTGTTCCCCATTTGGATTTAAAAATTGCCGGAATCAATCCATATAAACCACCTGCAATGAGGGAAGAAACCATCATTAAAATTACCAATGGAACCTTTGGAAAAATATGTGCTGTAAACAGACCAAAAGCTCCCGCTGCTACCGCACCTACCAGAATCTGTCCTTCTGCTCCGATATTCCAGAACTTCATACGGAATGCAATGGAAATACCGATTGCTGTAATTAACAATGGTACACTAAGCTTTATCGTTTCTCTAATTACTGTCGGGGAACCCCAAGCACCTATTACCATCGATTTATATACTTCCAAAGGATTATTCCCTAAAAGTAAAATCAAAAGCCCTCCGGTAATTAATGACAATACAAAGGCAATTCCACGAATTATCCATGCCTGCTTTGCGGTAATGGCATCCCTTTTCGCCATACGAATCAACGGTTCTTTTACTTTAATTTCCTGATTGCTCATGGTCTGCCTCCTGTTTTTCTTTCTTTTTCTTCTTTTTCTTCTTCTTCCATTCTTTGTCTACATGGATCATCATAAGACCAACTTCTTCTTTGGTCACTTCTCT
>CAZSBV010000038.1:0-10809 GCA_964605105.1 uncultured Lachnospiraceae bacterium
TTGGTTAAATAAATCATTACAAACGAGGTTAAAAATGCATATACCACATTCCCCGCGATGTCTCCTGAGCCGTAGCCCACCATGTTGTACCACTTCAAATACTTTCTTTCTGTCATACTTTACTCCTTTTCTTTCGCTCCTAATTTGTCTTTAGTGCCGTTCTTTTTGATAAGTTAATTATAGAAAAAATTTTTCCCAAAACACATATCATACATTAGACAGAACATGCACAAAATGATACAATTATTGCAACAAATGGCTACTTTTCATGTTTTTTTGGCTACTATATACATTTTTTTATACCAGGAGGGCAAATATGTATATCAACAGTGCGTATTTAAATAATTCAATTTTAGATATAAAGGACAAGTCAAAACCTCTTATTGTTACAAGTTGTGGTACATATCATTTATATACAAGACCAAAGCTCCCTACCTGGAGACCACGAGGACGACTGGATTTTCAATTATTGTATGTAGCTGCCGGGAAAGCACATTTTCATATTGATGGTGAAGAAAAAATCGTGACAGCAGGGCACATGGTACTCTATCGTCCGAAAGAGCCACAAAAATATGAATACTACGGTGAAGACCAAACGGAAGTATATTGGGTTCATTTCACGGGTGGTGATGTAACTAACATTTTACGTTCCTATGGATTGACCAAAGATAAAAAAATCTTTTATTGTGGTTCCGGTTTGGAATATAAAAATCATTTTCGTTCCATGATCCAGGAATTGCAGATGTGTAAAGATGATTATCCGGAAATGTTAGAAATCCAATTAAGACAGATTTTTATTAAATTACACCGCTACTTTAATACTATTTCTAAAGTAGAGAATAGTCAGATTGCAGAGGAGATTGACAAAGCTATGCTTTACTTTTCAGAACATTATAATGAAGATATCTGCATTGAAGACTATGCCGGGAAACATCTCATGAGTACCAGCTGGTTTATAAGAAATTTCAAGCAATATACCGGTTCTACACCGATGCAGTATATTTTATCCAAACGTATTTACAACGCGGAAGCTCTTTTACAAAATGAGAACTATAACATAACCGAAATATCAAATATTATCGGCTATGATAATCCTTTATACTTTAGTAGAATTTTTAAAAAGGTAAAAGGGATTTCTCCAACAGAATATCGAAAAAATATCATCCAAAAATCTACATAATATAATTAAGAATAAAAAGGTAGCCATTTTATGGCTACCTTTCATTCTTACTTCGCTGTCAGTATTTCCATCAAAACTCCTAAAAGTTTTTCTTCCAGATTCATGGTATGAAGCTGGGAAATCAGAACCGGAAGTCTGTTTTCTTTTCGAACCACATCATATATCTGATCTTTCAGGAAAAAATCTATTTCCGCCTGATTTAAGAATCCAAAACAAATTTCTTTTACCGGATTCTTAAGCAGACGTAATTCTTTATTTACACTGATTTTGATTTCTTTTGTTACCCTTGTTGCCGGTATCTGTACAATTATAGTACGCTTATTTGTATCGTAAGAAACGCTTGCATACAGCATCTGTCCATCCGCTATTACCGAAACCTCTTCCCCGGCAAATCTTTCAAAGCCATGCAATTCAATGGTATAGCTTCTCATATTTGGAATTAAGGAAAGATTCCCCTGCGCAGGATTTATTACAAATTCTACCTCTTTTTCTTCTGTGTAGGTAAATCTTGTTTTTACACACTCTCCCTTTTCATAGGCACAGGTTTCATTATCATCTTCATACAATTCAAAACTGCCATCCGCCCCTGCATATACTTTCAGTCGAAGGCTGGAAGGATTTTTGCTTGCTTCTGTGGAGCTGATTTCATCCGTAAACGGCAGAATGGCTCCTGCTTTTGCCAGCACCGGAATGGAATTTAAATCACGGTACATATTCAAGGTGCGATTTCCGTCATATACCATACCCGTATAAATATCATGCCAAATACCTTCCGGCAGCCATACCTTGACCTCTGCCACATTCAGGCCCGGTATTCTTTTACTTGTAATAGGCGCAACTAAAATCTGAGTACCAAACATAAACTGGTTTTTCACATGATAGGAAGCCTGGACTTCCGGATAATCATAATACATCGGCATAACGAGTGGCATACCTTCTTTATAAGCTCTATAGTTCATGGTATATAAATACGGTATCATCTGATGACGTTGTCTTAACGCTTCCCCCATGACCATTTCTGTCTCTTTTTTAAATCTCCAGGGTTCCTTGCCGTTAAATTCACTACAAGAACTATGTAAGCGCATGATGGGTGAATAAAGACCGCTTTGTACCCAGCGTGCTGTTCTTTCATCGTCTTTGCACCCGCCCATATGGCCGCCAATGTCATGACTCCACCATCCATAACCAATGTTGGTGGCAGATGCAGTAAAATATGGTTGAAAATCAAGAGAATCCCAACTAGACCAGGTATCTCCGCTAAATCCAATTGGATAGCGATGGCTTCCCGGACCTGCATATCTGGAAAATGTCATGGGGCGTTTTCCATTTCGTTTATTATCAAGGAAATGATAATGATTAAAAATCCACAAAGGGTCCAGACCTTCTATCTTGCAATGATTACCCTGCTGCCAGTCAATCCACCAAAAGTCCACTCCTTCTTCTTCTCTTGGATGATGTAAATATTTAAAATAGGCTTCCAAATATTCAGGATTTGCCGGATCACATGCAACCGGATCTTCCTTTTCATAATCCACTCCCATTTCTTTTGCAATTTCCTGATACATCTCTTCATGCCCTCTGACACCATCTGCCGGATGTACATTAAGAGTCACATGCATTCCTCTGTCATGGAGCTTTTTCAAAAACCGCTTTGGCTCTGGGAAAAGCTCTTTATTCCAAGTATAACCTGTCCAGCCGCTTCCATATTTCGAATCAATATCCACCAGATGCCAGTCCATATCAATGACCGCAACCGTGAATGGAACCTTTTCCCGCTCAAACCGCTCCATAAGTTCCATATAGGTATCTTCCGTGTATCGGTAGTAACGGCTCCACCAGTTTCCAAGAGCATATCTGGGCAGCATTGGTGTCTGCCCGCTCAGATAATAAAAATCTTTTAAAGCTTCTTTGTAGTCATGACCATATCCAAAGAAATAAATATCCTGAATTCCTTTTTTACGTGGCTCTATCCAACCATCCTCCAAAAGTATCTGTGATGTACTGTCATGCAAAACAGCATATCCATTGTAAGAAATGATACCGGACTCCAAAGGAATTTCTCCATCTGCCTCATCCAGCGTTCTGGCAGTACCTTTTAACTGCGGCATAAAATGGGGACATCCTTCTTCTCCATAATGCCAAACACTATAGTAATTCGTAAGATTCCCTTTCACCTGTATACTAAGTCCCAACGGGGAAAAGGCTTTTTCATTATAAATTAAATGAATACGGGAGGTATGAATTTCAATCCCATCCGCTGTTTTTACAAATCGAAAATCCGTCTGCGGAAAGTCTCTGTAAAAAGCAAACTGTGTAGCTCTGTCTTCAAAAATTCCATCTTCACAATATTCCAGACGTACTAATCCTTCCGTCAGAAAAGTAATACGATACTTATCCCCTTGCACCATGTTTTCTTTTCTTGCCTGAGGACGAACTTTAAGTTTATAAATTTCCTGCATAATATCCTCCCTGCATATCCTAACTAAACTTCCCACAAATAGCACACTACATCGTTACTATAAATCGATTACCTCTTCTCTGTAAAATTTTATCTTAGGCTCTGTCCCCGAAGGTCGCACAATCAGGATAGAACCATCCTGCAACCATATTTTTAAGACATTGGACTTTGGAAGGCCGCCAATCCCTTCCTGATAATCGATGTAATGATGAACTGCCGGATATGACTCATCAATCTGCTGTGAGTTTTTTAAGCTTTCCCTCAATTTTCTCATATACTCTTCGGCTTCGCTCTCTGTGAATTTCCGTGTGGTCTGTGAGCTTTCATAATATCCATATTTCTGATACAGTTCTTCTAGTCTGTCCCACAAAGTCTTTCCTTGCTTCTTATATGCATCTGCCATTTCACAAAGCAGCATGGCAGCACCTGTGGCATCCTTATCCCTGACATAAGAACCAATTAAATATCCACAACTTTCCTCCACACCAAAAACAAATCTGTCTTTTTCTCCTTTTTTCTCTAATTCTCCAATTTGTTCTCCTATATATTTGAAACCGGTCAGGGTATTGATGACTTCTGCATGATAATCAGCAGCAATCTTTTCTATCATTTCTGTGGTAACAATAGTCTTGATAACAACAGGCACCGCTGGCAACAGTCCATTTTCTTTCCGTGTTCTTAAAATATAATCCAACAAAAGAATTCCTACCTGATTCCCATTCAGTCTCCGGTAACTTTCTCCTTTTTTCGCAACCACTCCAACACGGTCACTGTCAGGATCGGTTGCCAGAAAAATGTCTGCCTGAATTTTCTCACACAGCTCCATTCCAAGCTTCATCGCTTCATCATCTTCCGGATTTGGATATGGACAGGTCGGAAAATTTCCATCCGGCATACTTTGCTCTTCTACCATATAAATATCGTTAATTCCTTTTGCTTCTAAAACTTTTGTAATACAATATTTCCCTGCTCCATTAAGAGGAGAGTAAACTACTTTCAAATCAGAATTAAGTTTTCCGCAAAATCCAGAGAAAAATACTTCTTTGCAAAAATTATCCACTTGTTGTTCGGAAATAAAGTAAATTTTTCCCCAGTTTCTGTACTCTTCAAACTTAGCTTCTTTTTCCGAATGAAACTGCTCTGCTGCCTGGATTTCCTGCCCAATCTCTCTTGCTGTTTTCCCGGTAATCTGACTTCCGTCCTCTCCGTACACTTTATACCCATTATATTCCTTAGAATTGTGACTAGCCGTAATGCTGATTCCCAAATCACATTTTAAACTTCTGATAGAATAGGACAAAAAAGGGGTCGGCATCAGCCTTTCGCTGATAAATACGGTACAACCTTTTGCCGCAAACACTCTTGCCGTTTCTCTTGCAAATTCCTCTGAATTTGTTCTGCTATCATAACAAATGGAAATCTTAGGCTGCTTTTTTCTTTTTTTGATATAATTTGCTACACCCACAGTTGCTGCCTGAATCGTTTCCATATTTAAACAATCCGGACCAGCTCCCATAATAGCTCTTAATCCCCCTGTACCAAATTTTAAGTTCATCCTGTATTCCCCCATTTCTACTCAAAACATCATATCTTCAGACCACAGCAAATTCCTATTATTTTCTATACTGACTACATTTTATTCCATAATTCTAAGTAGTATTTCTTAAGTTGCCTCACTTAATAGCAACTGTACTCTGCCTTGAACTTCATAAGTTCCCATTCCATTGGAAAGATAAATACTGTCTCCCACTTTCATTTCCATAACACTATTATCATAAATCAGCTTTCCATTTCCTTCAAGCACCAATAATGAATGGTTTGCATCACTGGCACTTTTTTTCATCACTGTCTCAACCTCAATACGGCTGACTTGAAAATACGGACAACGTACCAGCAGCGTCTTATAATATCCATTTTTCAAACTTCGCTGTCCCATAGGATGATGTCCCATGAGCGGCGGCATAAATCCGGTCACATCTTCTGCCTGTTTAATATGAAGAGGTCGAAAATTTTGATTCGCATCCTGTCTATGGTAATCATATACCCGATAAGTAATGTTTGAGTTCTGCTGTACTTCTGCCACTCGAATTCCTTTTCCTATGGCATGTAGTAATCCTGCCGGAATATAAAATACATCTCCTTTTTTCACCGGTACTTTCTGACACACTTCCAGAATGGTATCGTTTTTGATTCGCTTGAGAAATTCATTTGCAGAAATTTTATGCTTCAGACCATAATACAAAAAGGCTCCCGGTTCACAGTCTAAAACATACCACATCTCTGTCTTTCCACTGCTGTTTTCCTTTTCTAAAGCATATTCGTTTCCCGGATGCACCTGAACGGATAAATTTTCTTTTGCTGTAATAATTTTTACCAGAAGCGGCGTATGCTCTATCCCGTCATGAAGGTCTGACAACATCCAATCCTCTGTTCCCCAGATATATTCTTTTTGAATAGGTTCTAACTTTAACGGCTGCAATAATTTCATCTTACTGCGTAATCTCCTGATTCATACTTTTCCTGAAACCACTGATAGGTTTCTCGCAATCCGTTTTCCAAAGTAATCTTTGGCTCCCACCCAAGTGCCTTGATACGGCTGATATCCGTTAACTTTCTCATGGTTCCATCGGGCTTACTTGCATCCATAATGATTTCACCTTCGAAGCCTACGGTCTGTTTTAACAACTGAGCCAATTCCATAATGGTAACTTCTTCCCCATAGCCTACATTAAAGAAATCATTTCCTTCATAATGATCCATCAGGAAAAGACAGGCATCTGCCAAATCATCCACATTTAAAAATTCACGCAAGGGTTTCCCACTTCCCCAAACCGTAACTGTAGACTCATTTTTGATTTTTGCTTCATGGAATTTACGCATCAGTGCCGGTAATACATGGGAATTTTCCAAAGAAAAATTGTCATTGATGCCATATAAATTACAGGGCATCACACTGATGTAGTTAGTGCCATATTGTTTGTTATAATAAGAACACATTTTTAATCCGGCAATTTTCGCCAAAGCATATGCTTCATTGGTTTTTTCCAGATAATCACTTAACAAATATTCTTCTTTAATAGGCTGCGGACATTCTCTTGGATAAATGCAGGAACTTCCTAAAAATAGTAATTTTTGGACCTGATTTTTATAAGCCGCATCAATCACATTACATTCTATCTGTAGATTTTTCATAATGAAGTCAGCCGGATAGGTATCGTTAGCATGGATTCCGCCTACTTTTGCTGCCGCCAGAATCACATAATCCGGTTTCTCTGTTTCAAAAAAGTTTTCTACATCTGTCTGTCTTGTTAAATCCAGTTCAGCGTGACTTCTGGTTACAATATTCGTAAAGCCTTCCTTTTCTAACTTCCTAACTAAAGCAGAACCTACCAATCCATTGTGCCCTGCTACGTATATTTTTTTATTTCTATCTAAAGGTTGCATTTCGTTCCCTTCTTTCTATCTAACATATTAACTTTCTTTTTTATTATCTTTCGTACACAATATCCTATATTTCTATATTTTTTACTTTAAAATTCCTGCTGTATCTGAATTTTTCACCAGCTTAATATCATGTTCGGTCATGATTTTTACCAATTCTTCAAAAGAAGTCTTACGAGGATTCCAGCCCAACACTGTTTTGGCTTTTGTTGGGTCTCCCAATAACAGGTCCACCTCAGCCGGACGGAAAAATTCCGGTGAAACTTCTACTAAAACTTTTCCGGTATCTTTGTCTCTTCCTTTTTCGTTTACACCTTCGCCTTCCCACTGAATATCGATTCCTGCTGTTTTGAAAGAAGCTGTTACAAATTCCCGAACCGTATGAGTCTCTCCGGTAGCAATGACAAAATCATCCGGTGTTTCCTGCTGTAAAATCATCCACATACATTCCACATAATCTTTGGCATATCCCCAATCTCTTTTGGCATTTAAGTTTCCAAGATACAATTTCTCCTGTTTTCCTGCCAGAATATTAGCAACACCTAAAGTTATTTTTCTGGTTACAAACGTCTCTCCTCTTCTCTCCGACTCATGATTAAAAAGGATTCCGTTTACAGCGTACATGCCATATGCCTCTCGATAATGCTTTGTCATCCAATAACCATATAATTTTGCCACCGCATAGGGAGAACGCGGATGAAATGGAGTCGTTTCTTTTTGCGGAATTTCCTCTACCTTTCCATATAATTCTGAAGTAGAAGCCTGATAAACGCGAGTCTTTTTCGTCAGACCTGCAATTCTTACCGCTTCCAAAATTCTTAATACTCCAATCCCATCCGCATTGGCTGTATATTCCGGTTCTTCAAAAGAAACTGCTACATGGGACTGAGCAGCCAGATTGTAAATTTCATCCGGCTGAATTTCCAACATAAGACGGACCAGATTCATGGAATCCGTCATATCTCCATATACAAGCTGTAACTTTTCATCTTCCTTTGCTTTCTCTTCCAACAAATGTGCGATTCTTGCAGAAGTATTCGTCGAACCTCTTCGAAACAATCCATATACGTTATAACCTTTTTCTAATAAAAACTCTGCCAGGTAAGAACCATCCTGACCTGTAATTCCTGTAATCAATGCTGTTTTTTTCATAATATTTCTCTCTTCCTCTCATTTCAAATTAGAAAATTTGCTTAGCTCTGAATCATTACAAAATGTTCACCAGTTCAATCTCATCCCATCGGAATGTAATTCGGTTGATATCTTCATTTCCTATGCTTTTTCCCACATGCATCTCAATATATTCAAAATCGCTTAATGCTTTAATCGCATGTCTCTGATTTTTTCGGATACAGATAGCTTTCCCCGGACCAAGCAACATTTTATTTCCTTCCAGAATCAATTCACCGTTTCCGTTTAAAACGGTCCAAATTTCATCTCTGTCCTGATGAAAATGATAACTGGAATTCATTCCTTCATATATTTTTATTTTTCTTGTTAACGTAGACACTCCGGCATTTGTAGACTCATGCAAAGTTTCCAAAGTTCCCCATCTGCGTTCTTCAAACTTGGATTTATAATCTATGGCCGCTGTGAACTCTTTTACTTTTGCCGTCTCATTTTTCTCCGCTACCAAAATACCGTCTTTAGAAGCTACCACCACCATATTTTTGGCACCCATGACTGCTACCGGAATTTCCAATTCATTGATGACCTGTGTATCCATACAATTCTCATCCAAAAGCACGTTACCTTTGGTATCTGTACTCATCTGTTCTGCCATAGCATCCCAGGTTCCCAGATCTTTCCAAAAGCCATCGAACTTTACAGCCACCAGTTTGTCCGCCTTTTGCAAAACCTCATAATCAAAGCTGATTTTAGGTAGTTTGTGGTATTGCTCAAACATTTCTTCATAACTTTCTGCCACTTCATAATCAGACGCTTTTTGCAAAATATCGCCAATCTTCACACAGAATACTCCGCAGTTCCATAAGGCATCCTGCCCCAGAAGTTCTTCTGCTCTTTCTTCTGTCGGTTTTTCCACAAATCCTTTTACTTCGATATACTCCCGGCATTCTTCCCCCGGTAAAATATAGCCATACTTGGTTGCCGGATAAGTAGGTACCACTCCCAGAAGACCAACTTCTGCTTTCGTTTCCTTTACTACATTCTCCAACTGCTTTACTGTCTCAAAATATTTTCTTTCGGTATAGGGGTCCACCGGCAGGAATGCAACATAATCTTCCACATCAGCTCCCATATTGCTATGAAGGTATGCACACGACAACATGACTGCCGGAAACGTATCTCTTGCTTCCGGTTCTATTACAATTCCCTTAGGTCTTACCTGACTGTGAATCAACTCTGTTTGATTTTCTCCTGCTATGATGACCGTATTTTTTGCCATCCCGCTATCTTCCAACTGTTCCCAGACTCTTTGCAGCATGGAACAGGACTCCATGGAATTATTTTCTTTATTTACAAGTTTCAAATACTGTTTGGGTCTGACGTCACTGGAAAGAGGCCACAATCTTTTTCCACTTCCGCCGGAAAGTAATACATAATACATAGTTTCTCCTTTTTAAGTTCTTATTTACTTTATTTTTAATTTGTCACTTAAACTTTTTATCTACTCTGTTTCATTCCAGTATTATTTTGTTTTTTCTTTTTACTTGCTTTCCCTACTATATTCTTGTATATTAGCTTTAACAAGTTATGATATTGCTACAAACAGGTATTATATTGCTATTTATATTAAACCATGTTTAATGCCTATCGCTGCTTTTAGTCCTATCATGCGCAAAAAAACAAACGGAGATTCCTATGAATAATATTTTTGATACTTTTCCTGATTCCTATATAGAAAGTTCCAAACGAATGATTCAGACTCCCAGTCCCATTGCCCGTTCTACCTTTTTCTACGTGCAGGAGACCGGCTATCTGAAGTTACGTGAAAGTCACAGGGCTTCCCGAAAAAATCTGGATTCTTATCTCATGGTCCTGGTACTCTCCGGCAGCGGGACCTTAATGTATGACAATAAAATTTACGCATTAAAAAAAGGATCCTGCTTTTTCATTGACTGCATGACCCCTTATTATCATCAGAGTAATTCCGATGATCCGTGGGAGCTGATATGGGTACACTTCCAAGGTGCCACTACCAGAGAATACTACCATTTCTTTTCCGGTTTCTCTGCCCCTGTCTTTACACCTGCATCCTTTGGTGAGCTCCATGAAAAATTCATAAGTCTTCTGGATGTAAATAAGGAATCCAACCTCTCAGCGGAAATCGCTTCCTCCCGCCTGATTATGGACATCCTTTCTATTTTATTACAGGAAATAACCAGACCAAAGGAAACCACCTCACCTCATAAAATCAATCTGGAAAATGTGCGCAATTATCTGGACGAGCATTATACTGAAAAATTTTCTCTGGATGAATTGGCTGACGAATTTTTCATCAGCAAATTTCACCTTTCCCGGGAATTTAAAAATATGTACGGCATTACTTTAAACCATTATGTAATAGCCAAACGAATTACATTGGCCAAAAAGTTACTTCGTTTTTCTCCCCACACTCTGGAAGAAATTGCTCAGGAATGTGGTTTCTATGATGCCAGCTATTTTAATAAACAATTTAAAAAATCAGAGGGCATCAGTGCCTCTGATTTCAGAAGAAAATGGATTAATTAGCCTCCGGCAATTCTACACTTCCTAAATACCAATAAAA
>CAZSBV010000038.1:10909-12227 GCA_964605105.1 uncultured Lachnospiraceae bacterium
AAATACCAATAAAAAATTCAAATATATTGTAAAATAGAATTGCCAAATCCTGCATTTTTCGGTAATATATACTATTAGTAGTAGTGTTGTATACAAATATACCGCGATACAAATTTACAAAATAAAGGTGTGAAGGGTGATTATATGAAACCTTATAAAGAACTTACAAAAGACGAATTACTTACAGTAAAAGCCGCTTTGGAAGAAGAATATAAGACTTTTGAATCCATGGGCTTGAAACTTAATATGGCTCGAGGAAAACCGGGGTTTACACAATTAGATCTTTGTGAACCAATGTTAGATATTATCAACAGTGCATCCGATATGAAAACTATGATGGGGAATGATACACGTAACTATGGTGACTTAGACGGTATTGGTGAATGCCGCCGCCTCATGGCAGATATGATGTCTGTGAAAAAAGATAATGTTATCGTTTGCGGTAACTCCAGCTTAAATGTTATGTATGATACCGTTTCCCGTTCTTTTACCCACGGTGTAAATGGTTCTGCCCCTTGGTATAAGCTTGATAAAGTTAAATTCTTATGTCCTGTACCGGGTTACGACAGACATTTCAAGATCACAGAAACATTTGGTATCGAAATGATCAACATCCCATTATATGACAATGGACCTGATATGGATATGGTAGAAGAATATGTTAATAATGACCCTGCAGTAAAAGGTATCTGGTGTGTTCCAAAATACTCTAACCCAACCGGTATTTCTTACTCTGACGAAGTAGTAAAACGTTTTGCAGCTTTAAAACCGGCGGCAGAAGACTTCCGTATTTACTGGGACAATGCCTATTGTATCCATCACTTATATGAAGATACTCAGGATGAAATTTTAAACATTTTAGATGAATGTGAAAAAGCAGGAAATCCAAACATGGTATATATTTTCTCCTCTACATCTAAAATTAGTTTCCCCGGTTCCGGTGTATCCGCAATTGCATCTTCCATTGAAAATATTCAATTCATTTTAAGTCATATGACAGTACAGACCATCGGACATGATAAGATCAATCAGCTTCGTCATGCAAGATTCTTTAAAGATATCAATGGCTTAAATGCTCATATGAAAAAACATGCAGAACTCCTTAGACCAAAGTTCGCAGCAGTTCTGGATGCTTTGGATTCCGAAATTGCAGGACTTGAAATCGGAAGTTGGATCAAACCTCGCGGTGGTTACTTCATCTCCTTTAACTCTATGCCTGGTTGTGCAAAAGCAATCGTAGCTATGTGTAAAGATTTAGGAGTTGTTATGACCGGTGCCGGTGCTACTTTCCCTTACGGAAAAGACCCGGAAGATTCCA
>CAZSBV010000039.1:0-7929 GCA_964605105.1 uncultured Lachnospiraceae bacterium
GCATCGTTTGTCTTAATTTCAAGCAAGGGTTTGTCCTCCTTTATAACATATTCCCACTAATCTCATCCTATTTATCATATAATTATTTTTCAGATTAAGCAATAACTTTTTTTGTTTTTTTATATCTTTTTAATAATTGAATTTACATATAAGTATGCATCGTTACGAATCCTTATTAAATGTAATATTCTTCGTTCCTTCTTCATAATTTTCCATTCGAAGTATTCCCTTTTGCCCTTCCAGCTCAGGTAAAATAGCCTTCACACGGGTTATTTTGTCGTCTATGTTGCTAATATCTCCCAAACGAACTCTTATATTCTCAAAATATAATGTCATCTGATTATTTTTATCAAAATAGATTTTTTCTGCACTGATTTCGTACTTTGTCAACAATTGGGTAATATCCAGAATGGATTGAAAAATTTCTGTATTTTCTATAGGCAGACTCTCATGTAATACTACATAATCAAACTCCAACCCTGTAATCTGCGGAATCCCGGCCGTCTTTTGATCCGACGTTTCCACCACGATTCCATCCTTATCAAAATACATATATTTTCCCAAATATTCTATGTATCCTGCTACCGCTTTTTCATACACCGTGATTTTTATACTATCCGGTGCTAAAATGCTGACACTCATTTTTTCTATAAAAGGAATTCCTTCAATTCCTTTATTTCTATATTTTAACAACAGATATAGAGAGTTTTGATCCAAACGATTCTTAATTACCATATCCACAATTTCATCATTTGTATAATGAACATTTCCCTCTACCGTAATGGTCTTTACTGTATATCGCTCTAAAACCAAAAGAAAAATACAAAGAACCAGTAATGCGACTCCTAGGATCGCCAAAGTTTTACCCGTTATTTTTCTCTTTTTGGGCATTCGGACAATCTTAGAAGATTTTTCAAATGTATATATCTCTTTCTTTTTTTTCTTCTTTTTTTTTGCCATCTTTTCTAACTTTCTATGCGCTTTCTTTTAATCGAATTCCTCTTCCTACGCTTAGCACTAATCCTATTTCTACCAGCAGGAACATAACGGAAGAACCTCCATAGCTGATAAACGGGAGCGAAATTCCGGTATTTGGAATGGTATTGGTTACAACGGCAATGTTTAAAATGACCTGAATTGCTATGTGTCCCAACACTCCTACCACCAATAACGCCCCAAACAAATCAGATGCATTACTGGCAATTACCATACATCTCCAAATCAATAATACAAAAAGCATAATGACACAGATTCCACCAAAAATCCCTAATTCTTCACAAATTAAGGCAAAAATCATGTCGTTCTGTACTTCCGGTAAGTACCCAAGCTTTTGCATACTCTGTCCGATTCCTTTTCCAAAGAGACCACCGGAACCTATGGCATATAAGGCCTGTAACGTCTGAAATCCGGTTCCGGAAGCATAATCTTCCGGACTAAGCCATGCCATAATACGTGCGCTTCTAAAACCTGCATTCTGTAACTGTGCAGTATCCATATTTTTCAATACCAGAATAATCGCTGCTACTGCTGCTACTGCCATTCCCCCAATCAGGAAAAATCGCTTATATTCAGGACTGGCAACAAACAACATCAGAAAAGCAATCCCGAAAATAATGATTGCTGAACTCATGTTATCTGTGATCTTCCATACCATAAGACAGATAGGAATCGGTACAAAAGCTACTATCCAGAAGCCCTTCGGGGTCCTGATCGCCCTTCCCATCTTACAGATCATACTTGCCAAAAACAAAATCATGGCTAATTTTGCAATTTCTGCCGGCTGAACGGAAATACCAAGATTCAGCCATCTTCTGGCTCCATTTGCTTCAATTCCCAGAGGTGTCAATACTAACACAATCAAAACCGCAGATGCTGCATATCCCAATACTGCAAATCGTTCCCAAAAATGATACGGAATAAAAGCCACTACAAACATGGCTATAATCCCAAGTACTGTGGAAATTGCCTGCTTCTTTAAGAAGTAGGCTGCATCATAGTTAAAGGATTTGGAAGTAGATGCATCATAGGAACTGGCGGAATAAATCATAACAAGACCGAAGCCCAGTAAAAACAGAACTACAAGCAATAAGCTATAATCAAAAAAATACTCTTCTTTTTTGGTAGTTCTAACACTTCTAATATTTCTATTGTTTCTAACAATCCCTACATTTCTTCCCACTTATGACTCCTTCAATCCACGAACTAATTCCTTAAATATTCTGCCTCTTACTTCGTAATTCGGAAACATTCCCCAGCTTGCACAAGCCGGTGACAATAATACGGCTTCTCCCGGTCTTGCTTTTTCATAAGCTACTTTCACAGCCTCTTCCAGTGTTTCCACCAGAATTACATTGGTAAATCCGTGTTCTTTCGCACAAGCTGCAATTTTTTCTTTTGTCTGTCCCAAAAGAACTAAAAATCTTACTTTTTCGCCAAAGCTTTCAATCCATTCATCGTAAGTACTATCTTTATCATAACCGCCGCCAATCACAATGGTCGGACGATTCATCGCCTGCACTGCCTTTGTAGCCGCATCCGGATTGGTTCCTTTGGAATCATTATAATAATCTACCTCTCTAACGGTAGTTACATACTCTATTCTATGTTCTACTGCGCTAAATTGCTTCACCACCTGAATAATATGTTCTCTTGATACCCCGAAACCTTCTGAAATAGCGATTGCAGCCATCACATTTTCCACGTTATGGATGCCCAACAGCTTCATTTCATGAATATTCATTAACGTTACTTCTTCGCCATCCAAAGCATATTTAATTTCATCTCCGTCCAAAAAATATCCATTATCCAGTTTCCTTGCAGAAGAAAAACAGACTACCTTTGCAGGACACACCCGTGCAAACTCTTTCGTATATGGATCTTCATAGTTCAAAACACAAATATCATCTTTCGTCTGATTCTTGGTAATATCCTGTTTCGTCTTAACATAATTTTCCATGGTATGATGACGATCCAGGTGATCCGGTGTAATATTCAAAATTGCAGAGACCTGAGGATGAAATTCTTTGGTAGTTTCTAACTGGAAACTACTGATTTCCGCAACCGTTACTGTATCTTCATTCATTTCTAATGCTGCATTCGTATAAGGATTACCAATATTTCCAACTATAAAGGAAGATTCAAAATACTCCTGCATGATTTTCCCTGTCAACGCAGTTGTAGTAGTCTTCCCATTGGTACCTGTAATAGCAAGAACTTTTCCTTTTCCGCAAAGGTAAGCTAATTCTATTTCTCCAATCACAGGGATATTTCTCTTACGAAAACGATCTGCAAATGCCGTATCCGAAGGTACTCCTGGACTTAAAACCACCATCTCGATGCCTTCTTCCACTTCTTTCGGAAGCTGCCCAATCATAATCTCAGCGTTGGTTCCTTCCTTGAATTTCGCTCTTACATTAGCCGCCTCTACTTTTGTATTTTCATCAAATAATACAGGCTCTGCTCCTACTTTTTCCAAAAGTTCAGTAGAACCGATACCACTGATTCCACAGCCTACTACCAGTACCTTTTTTCCCTTCCAGTTCATATTAATGTCCTTCTTTCTTCCTTAATAACTGTAACTTTGCAGTTTATACACAATCTGGTACACTTCAAGCTTCCTATTTTACATTGCCATCAATGCAACCAGACAAAGCAGGGCTGTAACAATGGAAAATACGGCAACAACTCTGGTTTCAGACCATCCACACAATTCAAAATGATGGTGAATTGGTGCCATTTTGAAAATTCTTTTTCCCTTGGTAATTTTAAAATAACTTACCTGAAGCATTACGGATAATACTTCAATCAAATAAATTGCGCCTACAATTACAATAAAGATAGGCATCTGTAACATATAGGCTGTGCCTGCTACAAAACCACCCAATGCCAAAGAACCGGTGTCTCCCATAAACACACTGGCAGGATGCACATTAAATAACAAAAAACCAAGTAACGCACCCACTACTGCACAGGTAATTGGTTCAATACCACTCTGGGTTCCAATAGCAACTACGGAAAAGAACGTTGCCACCATAACAGTTACGCTGCTGGCAAGCCCATCTAATCCATCGGTAAAATTAGTTCCATTTACAGTTCCGATTACTACCACAAATACTGCCGGAATGGATAAAACTCCTAAATCCAATAATTTTCCGCTCATAAATGGAATCTTCATCAGCAACATTTCCGGATGAAATGTTACCAAATAGTAAACAAACAGACCTGTTACCACAATCTGCAGGGCCATTTTCTGCCATGCACGAAGTCCCATGGAACGTTTCAAAACAACTTTAATATAATCATCAATAAATCCAATGATTCCAAATCCTAAAGTCAGGAAAAGAATTGGCAGAATTTTAGGATAATCCTTCATATAAATAAGAGAAGTAATTACCACTGCCAGAAGAATCATGATACCGCCCATAGTAGGTGTCCCGTTCTTCTTCAAATGGGACTGCGGACCATCATCTCTTGTTGTCTGTCCTACTTTCAGTTTTCTCAAATAAGGAATTACTACCGGTCCAAGCAATGCACTGATTGCAAAAGAGATTAACACCGGCGCAACAAATGTAAAATTCATAACTTGCCTCCTAACGCATCTTCTAAACAAACTATTTGTTCATTTCGTATTTAAAATGAAAAAATTAACAAATTTCCCCATTTTTGCTTTTATCACATCTTATGTTATATCACATTCTTTCCAAATAAGGAAGAATATTCTCAAAAAGCTGACGAATTATTGGTGCTGCCACCTGTCCTCCATAATATACCCCCTTCGGATTATGCACTATTGCCATAGCAAGAATTTCCGGATCATCTGCCGGTGCAAATCCGATATAGGATGCAATATATTTTCCACTATTTCTTGGTAAAGTCTGACTAGTGGCTGTTTTTCCGCCAACCCGGTATCCTTCTACATATCCATTGGAGCCGGTTCCCCCATCCACTACCTGCTCTAACAAATATTGCAATGTTTCACTGGTCGTTTCATCCACCAACTGTTTTCCTTCTTTATAAGTGTATGTTTTTACCGTGTTTCCGTCTTCATCCTGTATTTTTACTCCAATATGGGGCGTAATACGTTTTCCTCCATTTATTAAAGAAGATACCGTTGTCGCCATTTGGATAGGCGTAATCTGAAACGACTGACCGAAGGCAACGGTGGCCAGTTCCACAGGTCCCATATTCTCTTTTTTATGCATAATTGTACCTGCTTCTCCGGGTAAATCTATACCAGTCTTATTTAACAATCCAAATTTAGAAAAATATTCGTAATATCTGTCCACTCCCAGAGTTAATCCCAGAGAAATGAATGTCGGATTACAGGAACCCTGAATCCCCTCTACAAAAGATATGGAACCATGCCCTCCGTATTTATGACATCGAATCTTTCGATCTTCTACCATAATATAACCCGGACAGAAAAATCTCTGTTCTAAGGATACCACATCCTCTTCCAAAGCAGCTGCCGTGGTAATAATTTTAAAAGTGGACCCCGGTTCATAAGTATCATTAATACATCCATTCCTCCACATCTGATTCAGAAGATTTTGTTTTTCTTCTTCGCTGATAGAAGTAATATCCTTATTTTGTACTTCCCCGTCTATACTGCTCTCCAAAATTGAATTCAATTCATAAGGCTGATTCAAATCAAACTCAGGAACATCCACCATACAATATACTTCCCCATTTTTCGGATTCATGGCAATAATAGATACTCTGTCTGCTTCTTTTTTTTCCATTGCCACTTCTGCCAGCTGCATGGCATATTGTTGTATATTGTAATCCAGACTGGTCACCAGATCATTTCCGCTGACCGGTTCTTGTCTGCTTTCGCCTTTTTCTTCAATTTCAACACCTCTGGCATCGGTGTATGTCAGAATCACTCCCTTTTCCCCTTGAAGTTCTTCTTCATATACAACTTCCAATCCTATGATTCCCTGATTATCTCCACCGGTAAATCCTAAGACTTTGGATGCCAGTTCCCCATATGGATAATATCTTTTATAATCTTCATCGATTTTAATCCCTGACAGATTATATTCTCTGATTTTATCCCCTATTTCTTTGCTTACGTTGCTTTTTATTTTTTCAATAGAAGAAACCTTATCGACTCTCTTCGTTACATATTCTTCCGAAAGCCCCAATTCCTTACATAATACTTCTATTACTTTTTCTCTTTCTTGGATCTGGTTGTGTATTACCGAAATATTACAAACAGTAACGTTATCCGCCAGAACCACACCGTTTCTATCCAGAATTTTGCCGCGTTTTGCTTTTATATAGCGTTCGCGGACATGCAAATCCTCTGCTTTCTTACTATAATATTCCGATTGAAAGACCATGAAATACACCAGTCGTCCAACCAGTCCCAATAGTGCCAGCATAAAAAGTGCTGTAGCCACTACGATTTTCTTTCTGTTTCCAGTTTTATTTCTTAACATGAGAAACCTCATAAACCGATATTACTATTAATCTATTATCGCATTCATGAGGTTATTCATAATTTGTAACTATTCGTAAGCCAAGCAAATTTATAAAAATTTGCGTTGGGCGCTTGCATACATAAGAAGAATAGTTACCGTAATTTTAATACGGAGAATCATCACTCTCATCCGTACTTAACGCTTCTCCTGTGTCTTTGTCCAACAGTACGCCTGTTAATGGTGCTGTAGATCCTACACCTTCCTCTGCTGGAATCGATGAGGTAATATCCCCACCATTAGCATCTGTAATTTCCTGTTGTCCTTCACCATCCTGTTCTTCGGATGAAACATCATTATCCGACAGGGTTTCATCATTTACATTAGCTTCCATAATAATTTCCAAATCCAGGGCTTCTAATTCTGCAATTTCAGTTTCACTTAATTCTTCTGTCATGAAAATATTCAAATAAGGCAACACTTCTGTCAAAATACTTCTTACAATACGTGTGGCATGTTTTGCATCATCCTGTTTTGCTACATTCGGTCTGTCCACTACCACATAAACAGCAATCTGAGGATCATCCGCCGGAGCATACCCCATAAAGGAGACTACATAATCTCGTTTATCACGGGAACCCATTTCCGCAGTTCCTGTTTTACCACCGATAGAATATCCTGCCGGTCTGGCAGTTTTACCGGTACCATTGTCTACTACGCCTTGGCAATATTGGCGAATCAATGCTGAAGTACTTTCAGAAATCGTCTGTTTAATAATCCTTGGTTCAATTTCCTGTACCAATGCCCCATCTGATGTAGTAATCTTCTTTACTACATGAGGTTCATAATAATATCCACCATTGATCAAAGAACAGAAACCACTGATCATCTGAATCATAGTTACATTGTATCCCTGACCAAAGGTTGAAGTTGCAAGCTCTGTAGGTCCCATATTGGATTCGTTAAATACCAATGATTTTGTTCTGGACTCACCATACAAATCAATATTCGTTCTAAGACCAAAATTAAATCTGTCCTGATACTCCAAAAAGGTCTCCATACCCATCTGCTGTCCCATCAACATCAAAGCAACATTACAGGATTCTTCCATGGCCTGCTGTACACTAATGGTGCCATCACCGCCTATGGAGTAGTTATGACATTTAATTGTATAATTTGATACTTTCAAAGCTCCATTACAGGTGTAATATTCATTTCCTGTCATTTTACCGGATTCCAGACCTGCCGCAATGGTAAATGCCTTAGCTGTCGATCCCGGTTCATAGGTATTAGAAATACAGAAGTTTTTCCACAAAGCATTCAGATTCTTATTTGTTACATCGTTATCAGACAGAGAACTTTCTATATTCTCTTCCGTAAGGACCGTACCCTCTTCTGTAACTTTTCCCTGACTATTCAAAAGCTGTGTTCCTAACAATGCACTGGTATCGTAAGGATTGTTCAGGTCATAGCTGTTATAATCCGCCATGGCAAGAATCTCGCCACT
>CAZSBV010000039.1:8029-12145 GCA_964605105.1 uncultured Lachnospiraceae bacterium
GCATTTTTCATGGTAAACCCTATCACATCACATGCCAGGGAACCATTGGGATACATTCTTTTAAACTCTTCTTCAAACCAGATTCCTTTTACATTAGGATTCTCTTTTGTATTATTTTGAATTTCAACAAAATCGCTGATTTCATCATAGGTCAACTGTTTCTTAACTACATAATATCTTCTGGAAGGATTATTTTTAATATAGTTTCGAATCTCGGTTATATTAAAATCCGGGAAGCAGGCTGATAAGGCATCCATCGTAGGTTCCAGATAATCTTCTTTTTCCAGAACAGCCTTACAGTCTATGATTAAATTATATACTTTTTCGCTAATTGCCAGTTTTGTTCCTTTGCTGTCCAGAATATCACCTCGTTTATAAGGCAATGTAGTACTCTGATATTGTTGCTGGCTCAATACGTTTTTCGTATATTCCTCACCTTTTGTTTCTGTAATATATACTAATCTTCCTGCTAATCCCAAGAAAGCCAGTAGTATTATCATAAATAATACTACCAGCTTCTTTTGCATGTTCATACTAAAACGGGCACGTGCCTGTTTCTTACTTCTCACCTGTCTAATATTTCTATTTTGACTCAAATTTCAACACCTGCTTTATTCTTGTATCTCGGCCAACTGCCTTACATAATCGTTGCCTTCACCTGATACATTAATAATCTGTCCTTCTTTAGCATATCTCATTCCCAATTCGCCAATCGCTACTCTTCTGATTTCTTCTAAATCCACAGAACTTGCGGCACGAGCATAATCTTCATCATTAGATAATTTCAGATTATTTAATTCACTTTCTAAAGAAGCAATATTTCTTACAGAAATAATAATATCAGACTGTATTCTGATATAACTCATTAAGATCATAGCTGCAACAATCAATGCACCTATTAAGAATAATACATATCCTAAGTTCATGTAAAGAGCTTTGTCGCGATTCTTTCTGGTACTGTGACTTAACTCTTTTCTCTCAACCGGCTTTTGTATTTCTTCTACCGTATTTAACTTACGTACAGTGTTTCCTTCAATGTAAGCATCATATCTTCTTTGGTTATTCGTTTTTCTTCTCTGTACATTTCTGTACGAACTATAGGCCATGATCATCATTCTCCAATCTTTTTTATTTGTATTGAATACATTTCTGATTTTTGGCACAGAATTTCCCCTTGGATTTCTGCACTATTTTTTGCATTCTATTCTGCTTTTTCAAATATTCTTAATTTTGCGCTCTTAGAACGGGAATTTTCTTCCAATTCTTCTTTTGAAGGTAGAATAGGTTTTCTTGTAACTGCTTTTCCCTTAGACTTATTGCCACATACGCATACCGGAAAATCGGAAGGGCATGTACATGGATTTTCATGTTTACGGAAAGCAGACTTCACCAATCTGTCTTCCAAGGAATGGAACGTGATTATGCACAGTCTTCCACCCGGATTCAATAAATCCACCATGTCATCCAAAGTGTTCTTTAACACTTCCAACTCTCGATTACATTCAATTCGAATGGCCTGAAACGTCTTTTTCGAAGGATGTCCTCCGGTAACACGCATCTTGGCAGGAATTGCCGCCTTGATGATGTCATTCAATTGAAAGGTCGTTTCAATCGGACTTTCTTCTCTTGCTTTCACGATATGCTTTGCAATATTTTTCGCAAACTGATCTTCTCCATAATCACGAATGACCCGAAACAAATCTCTTTCTGAGTAATTGTTCACAATCTCCTTTGCCGTCAAAGTTTGTCTCTGATCCATACGCATGTCCAAATCAGTATCATATTTATAAGAAAACCCTCTCTCTATCGTATCTAATTGATAGGAGGATACTCCCAAGTCCAAAACAATACCATCTACACCGGAAATCCCCTGTTCTCTCATGATTTCCTTCATATTACAGTAATTGCTTCTAACAATCGTTACCATACTCCCGAATTCTTCCAAGCGTTTTCCCGCTGCTTCTATTGCTGCCGCATCCTGATCGATACCAATAAAACGCCCCTCTTTCAGCTGTTTACACACATGGTAAGCATGTCCGCCACCTCCCAAGGTGCCGTCCACATAAATTCCCTGTGGTTTTATCTGTAGTCCATCTATGGTTTCATCCAACAGTACTGAATAATGCTTAAATTCCATTTGCTCCGCTCCTTTATATTCCAAGTCCTAATTCTGCCATATGTTCTGCAATTTCTTCCACATCATCATAAGAAGCTGCATCTTCCCACCTTGCTTTGCTCCAGATTTCCACACGGCTTGCAACACCAACAAGAACAACCTCTTTTTCCAGACCAGCAAATTCTCTTAACGTCCCCGGGACCAAAATACGTCCCTGCTTGTCCACTTCTGCCAAAGTAGCTCCTGCAAGGAAAAAACGAACAAACTGTCTTGCATCTTTATTCGTAAGTGGTAACGACTTTAATTTTTCTTCAAAAGCGGACCATTCCGTGTTGTCGTACACAAAGAGACAGCCATCCAATCCCTTTGTAACAACAAATTCGTCACCTAACGTTTCACGGAACTTAGAGGGAATGATTAGCCTGCCTTTAGCGTCGATTGTATGATTGTATTCGCCCATAAACATCTATCAATCACCCACTTTGTACCATTTGGCTCCACTTTTCACCACTTTTAGGTCAATTCTAACTCCTATTCACCACTTTTGCAAGCAAAAAAGTATAAAAAAAATACACTTCGTGCTTTTTCACAAAGTGTATTTTGGCTTTTATCTATATGTTGTGTTTGTCATTTTTCACAATTCCTATATCTAGATTAGGAATTGTTATTTCTGTATTATGGAAATTTTTACCGTATTTAACATAGACGGACTCGAAAATGCTTTTGCTTAGCTTACGACGGATTATACGTTAAATCTGAAAAGAATTACATCTCCATCTTTTACCACATACTCTTTTCCTTCCATGCCCACCAGACCTTTTTCTCTGGCTGCTGCCAAAGAACCATGTTCTAAGAGATCTTTGTAATTAACTACTTCCGCTTTAATAAAACCTCTTTCAAAGTCTGTATGGATTTTTCCTGCTGCCTGTGGAGCTTTGGTTCCAACTTTAATAGTCCATGCTCTGGTCTCATCTTCACCGGCTGTTAAGTAACTGATTAATCCCAACAATTTGTAGCTTGCTTTGATTAATTTATCCAAGCCGGATTCCTGTAATCCCAAATCTTCTAAGAACATTGCTTTTTCTTCTTCATCCAATTCAGAAATTTCCTGTTCAATCTGAGCACAAATAACAAATACTTCACTTCCTGTTTCTTCCGCGAACTCTCTGACAGCTTTTACGCCTGCATTGTTTACCGCATCATCAGCCAATTCATCTTCTGCTACATTTGCTGCAAAAATTACCGGTTTGGCTGTTAAAAGATTGTAGGAAGCAAATAAAGCTTCTTCATCTTCGTCTTCTAATTCAATATTTTTAGCGAGTTTTCCATCTTCCAGTAAAGCTTTGATTTTCTTCAGTAATTCTAATTCTTTTCCAAGAGTCTTGTCCATTCTGGCTGCTTTTTCTACTTTAACAATTCTACGTTCCAGAATTTCAAGGTCAGAGAAAATAAGCTCCAGATTGATAGTTTCAATATCTCTTAATGGATTGATATTGCCATCTACATGAATAATATTGCTATCTTCAAAGCATCTTACTACATGCACAATTGCATCTACTTCACGAATGTTGCTTAAGAACTGGTTTCCAAGACCTTCCCCTTTGGAAGCTCCTTTTACCAGACCTGCAATGTCTACAAATTCAATTACTGCAGGAGTTACTTTCTTAGACTGATACATATCTCCCAACAATTTTAATCTGTGATCCGGTACGGTAACAATCCCCACATTAGGGTCAATGGTACAGAATGGATAGTTTGCAGATTCTGCTCCTGCTTTGGTTAATGAATTGAATAATGTACTTTTTCCAACGTTTGGCAAGCCAACGATTCCTAATTTCATAATTTATCTATCTCCTTTGATTTTCCTTGATTTTATAGTATTTTCAGCCGTTGCCCTTTTCTTAGGTGCACCATTTTGTGTACCGCTTGATGCACCCTTTTACTACATAAATTGTAATTTTTATACATTTGCAATTCTACTATAAAACAAGAAAAAACTC
>CAZSBV010000040.1:0-12113 GCA_964605105.1 uncultured Lachnospiraceae bacterium
GAACGTTATATAAGTGAATAGAATGAATGCAAAAGGATGGGCTGTTGTAAATTTTTACAACAGCCCCTATTATTTTAGTCAGTTACCTGTGGTGAAAATACAGAAGGATTAATCGGTCCATATAAGGATTGATGATATACCGGCGTGGTCGTACCATATTCTGTAAAGTAAACATAGTTTGAAGTCATGCTTATGTTTCCAAAATTACCATACATCACTATTTCCGGATTGCTGCCATCAGTCTGTACGCGCATAAGGGCAGGTTCGGTCTGAGAGAATTTCTGGTAATATATATAGTTATTATAAACATTAAAATTTTCAACGCGGTCATAAGTTACTGTTTGATCTTCTCCGGTTGAAGGATTGTAGCGATGAACCTGATAATTGTTCTCTACATCCATAAAGTAAATATAGCCATCAGTATGGTAAACAGGATTGTATACTTTATGTTCCCAGAGCATGGAATTCATATTGAACTGGGTATTATAGGCATATAATAAGAAATTGTCTTCCTGGTGAGCATAATAGATAGCACCATTGGCAGCACCGGCGGGACTCATGATACCTTCCAGTGCAGTACCTTCCGAAGATTTATCAATAGAGATATAATCTAAGGTCAATCCGCCCTCATTATTAAAATGTTGGTAATAAATAGTATTATCTATGAGACTCATGTTGAGTGCAGGTTCTCGTTTTAAACATTCTGTCTTACGTCCATTTTTGCTCATACGATAGATCCCTGTGGTCTTTACGGTGTAACCCAGACCGGAACCATCTCCAACACTATCCTGATAGTAATATACAAATTTCCCGGCTGCATTGATAGATTTTACTCCAACCGTAGTAAGTTTTTCCGCTTCTGTTTCATCGGAATTCATTACGTATAAAGTATTTTCATCATAAGGATTCGCAAAAAATACCTGTCCTTCATCTTCACAAAATAGTCCATTGTTGTATAAGTTGCCGCCGGTATTTCCTACAGTTCCTGTGGGATTTTCAGGGATTTGATTCAGGAAATAGGATAATGCCAGAAGGCCCCCCATAACTACTACAAGGATAAATATAATTAGAAACGTTTTTAACTTATTCATAAGTGTCACATCCTTTTTTATTTTTCTTAAGTCTAGTATAATCTTAGATTTGCTTGCTATCAAGAAGAATTTGGAGTAAAATTTTATGTGGAATTGTTCAGAGGAATCTGAAAGAATTATGAGCTTGCTCTGAATAGGTGTAAAACAAAAGTAGGAGAATGTTATGGTAGATTTATCACAGTTAAGACAGGAATTAGATGTTATAGATAGGGAAATTGTTGACCTTTACCAGAAACGTATGGAAGTGTGTAAAGGAGTGGCAGAATATAAGATTGCCAATGGGAAAATGGTTCTGGATAAAGAACGTGAGAACCAGAAAATTAATACGGTAAAGGCTTTGGCTAACAATGAATTTAATGAAAAAGGGATTCAGGAATTGTTTGAACAGATTATGTCCATGAGTCGCAAATTACAGTATAAGATGCTGGCAGAAAATAACAGCAGGAATCCACGACTTCCTTTTGAAGCGGTAGGAAAACTTGCAGATAAAGATACACGAGTGGTTTTTCAGGGAGCTATCGGGGCATATTCGCATATTGCTATGGAACGTTTCTTTGGAAAAGAAATCGATAATTTTCACGTAGATACTTTCCGTCAGGCAATGTGTGCCTTGGAAGAAGGAAGTGCAGATTATGCTATTCTTCCTATTGAAAATTCTACAGCTGGAATCGTAAGTGAAATATATGATTTATTGGTAGAATTTGAAAATTATATTGTGGGAGAGCAGATTATTAAAATCGAACACTGTTTATTAGGAGTTCCGGGAAGCAAAATTGAGGATATTAAAACAGTATATTCCCATCCGCAGTCTCTGATGCAGAGTGCAGCATTTTTGAATAAACATTCCTGGCAACAGGTTAGTTTGTTGAACAATGCCTTTGCAGCACAGAAAGTAATGAAGGAACAGGATAAGACGCAGGCAGCTGTGGCCAGTGAGAAAGCAGCAGAAGTTTATGGTCTTGATATTTTAGAAAAAGGAATTAATCAGGCTGAAAATAATTGTACCAGATTTATTATTGTAGCGAACCGTAAAATTTTCCTTGAAAATGCTGAAAAGATCAGCCTTTGCTTTGAAATTCCTCATGAAAGCGGTTCCTTATATCATATTCTTTCACATTTTATTTATAATAATCTGAATATGACAAAGATTGAATCCAGACCGATTCCGGAACGTAGTTTTGAATATCGTTTCTTTATTGATTTTGATGGTAATTTGAAAGATAGTGCAGTTCGAAATGCATTAAGAGGACTTAGGGAAGAGACTATGAATCTGAAGATTCTTGGAAATTACTAATAAAAGTATGTCGGAAAGACTACTGTTAAAATATTGAAGGAGACAGTAAAACTGAAAGAAAATATATGAGAGAACAGGAATTAATTCTGTACCGTAATTTTGAAGAGGGTGAACTCTTAAAAGATATGGTATGGTTAATGGAAAATTATGAAGATGAATTTTATAATAAGGAGGATAAATGTGCTCTTTGTTACACGAACATTCATCGCCTGTTAGAAATGGCAGGTCACTACGGATTTGGCGGAAATTTATGGCATTGTTATTTGACAAATCTTTTGGTAAATAATGAAAACAGCTATAGCAAAGCGTGTGAAATCAGAGGTGAAATCGAAGGAACTATTAATGAGGCAGTATTACATGATATCACCATAATCAAGGAATTTTTTGATTACGACTTTTCATCCATGTTACAAAGTTTAGGGGTAAAAGGGTTTGAACTTGTTTTGAATTACGAAGCAAGTGTACAGGAAAGTAAGGTATACAATAGCCGCATCAGAGATAGAATCTGTACATTGGCAGAACGTTTCAGTACAGCACGTTCACCTAAGGAAATGAAAGATTTTCTGACAGAGTTCTATAAGGATTATGGTGTAGGTAAGTTTGGATTACATAAGGCATTTCGTGTTGAACATACCGAAAATGGTGTTCAGATCGTGCCGATTTTGAATATTGCCCATGTTCATCTGGATGATTTGGTGGGATATGAGATTCCGAAGAAAAAGTTAGTAGACAATACAGAAGCCTTTGTGTATGGCAGAAAAGCCAATAACTGTCTGCTTTTTGGAGATGCCGGTACCGGCAAGTCTTCCAGTATTAAGGCAATTGCAAATCAGTATTATGAAGATGGGCTTAGAATTATTGAGATATACAAGCATCAGTTCCAGGATTTGAATGATGTAATTTCGCAGATAAAAAATAGAAATTATAAATTTATCATCTACATGGATGATTTGAGTTTTGAAGAGTTTGAAATCGAATATAAATATCTGAAGGCTGTGATTGAAGGCGGACTGGAGAAGAAACCGAAAAATGTACTTATTTATGCTACCAGTAACCGACGTCATCTGGTAAGGGAAAAATTCTCGGATAAAGAAGAAAGAAGAGATGATTTACATGCCAGTGATACGGTGCAGGAAAAACTGTCGTTAGTTTCCAGATTTGGTGTTACAATTTTCTTCTGTGCTCCGGACAAAAAGGAATTTGGAAATATTGTAAAAGTATTGGCAGCACGACACAATATTTCTATGCCGGAAGAAGAACTGTTATTAGAAGCCAACAAATGGGAGCTTGCGCATGGAGGCTTATCAGGCAGAACAGCTCAGCAGTTTGTTGATTATATTTTGGGATTACAAAATTAAGATAAAGTGAGGGGTAACATGAAAACTAAATATTTTGCGGCAATGGATGTGGGGTCATATGAACTTAGTTGTAAAATTTTTCAATTTTCTCCGAAAACAGGAATGAAAGAAATTGATTCCGTTATGCATCGATTGGATTTGGGAAGCGAAAGTTTTGCCAACAGAAAAATAAGCAAAGAAAAAGTAGATGAGTTATGTACGATTCTAAATTCTTTTAAAACCGTAATGGCTACTTATAAAGTAGAGGATTATAAAGCATACGGAACAAGTGCTATTCGCGAAATGGAAAATAAAATGATTTTATTAGATCAAATTCATCAGCGAACCGGTATTAGGATAGAGGAAATCAGTAACTCTGAGCAAAGATTTTTAAATTATAAAGCTATTGCATCAAAAGGGGAAGAGTTTAATAGAATTATTGAAAAGGGTACTGCCATTCTGGACATCGGAGGCGGAAGCATTCAGGTCTCTTTATTTGAAAAGAATTCTTTGATTGCGACTCAGAATATGAAACTTGGTGTACTTCGTTTAGAGGAGAGTATTGGACATCTTGCAAGTAATAATTTGAACTATGAGAGTTTACTGGAAGAAATGATAAATACTCAGTTGTCTGTTTTTAAGAAATTATATTTAAAAGACAGAGAGATTGAAAATATTATCATTGTTGACGATTATGTATCTGTCTTAATGCAGAAATACGAAAGAGAAGGAAAAGATACAGCACATCTTTCTTATGAGAGATTTAACAAATATGTAAATGAGGCCAAGACTTCAGGCACTTATGAGTTAGCACGTCGATTCGGAGTTTCGGAAGAGAATGTGGCACGTATGTTTATTTCTGCTATCATTATAAAACGTTGCATGAAAGTCATGGGTGCAAAGCAGGTATGGTCTCCGGGAGTAGTTCTGTGTGACGGTATTGGTTTTGAATATGGACAGAAAAATGGTCTGATTAAAGAAGAACATGACTTTGAACAGGACATTATTGCTTGTGCATTAAATTTAAGTAAACGTTATCTTGGTAATAAGAAGCGAAGTGAAACTTTGGAGAATATTGCTCTTACGATTTTTGATTCTATGAAGAGAATTCATGGGCTTGGAAAGAGAGAACGTCTGCTCCTTAGCCTTGCAACTATTCTTCATGACTGTGGAAAATATATTAGTATGTCAAATCTCGGAGAATGTTCCTATAACATTATTTTATATACAGAGATTATTGGGGTTTCTCATATCGAAAGAGAAATGGTAGCAAATGTAGTTAAGTTCAATCATTTGAAGTTTGGATATTATGACATAGTGACACAGAGCTCCAAATTAGATAAACAGGCATATTTGACGATTGCAAAATTGACGGCGATTTTAAAACTTGCCAATGGATTGGACAGAAGTCATAAACAGAAGTTTAAAGATATCAGGGTCAATTTAAAAGATCATGACCTTATAATTACTGTAAATACTAACGAAGATATAACTTTGGAAAAAGGAATGCTGGAAAACCGTTCGGATTTCTTTGAAGAAGTATTCAGCATTCGTCCGGTGATAAAGCAAAAAAGAATCGTATAGCATAAGGGGAATTGTGACATGAAAAATAAATTTTACGCATCGGAAAATTATTGGAATCGAGAATTGAGCTGGCTGTTATTTAATAAGAGAGTTTTAAATGAAGCCAGAGATAAACAGAATTTATTGTTTGAGAGATTAAAATTTCTAAGTATTACCGCGTCCAATCTGGATGAATTCTTTATGGTAAGAGTAGCATCTTTAAAGGATATGGTAAATGCAGAATATACGAAAAAAGATATCGCCGGCTTGACTCCAAAGCAGCAGTTGGAAAAGTTAAATGTAGCAACTCATGAATTGGTAAATTTGCAGTACAGTACTTATAACAGATCCTTGTATCCGCTTTTAATACAGCATGGATTACAGTTAATTAGCCGTCATGAAGAATTGACGAAAGAACAGGCAGAATATGTAGATAAATATTTTGAAGAATCGGTATATCCTGTTCTTACACCTATGGCAGTGGATTCTTCCAGACCATTTCCATTGATTCGCAATAAGTCGTTAAATATTGGGGCTTTGATCAGTAACCGTAAAAAAGAAAAACGTGAACTGGAATTTGCTACAGTTCAGGTGCCAAGTGTACTTCCAAGAATTATAGAAATTCCTTCCAAAGAAGGTATGAAATCTATTATTTTATTGGAAGAAGTCATTGAAAGAAATATAGGGAAGCTGTTCCTGAACAATGATATTGTCTGTACTTATCCATTCCGAATTATGAGAAATGCAGACCTTTCTATTGAAGAGGATGAAGCAGAAGATTTGTTAAAAGAAATCGAGAAGCAGATTAAAAAACGTCAGTGGGGACAGGTAATCCGACTGGAGGTAGAAGCCGGAATCGATAAGAGACTTCTGAAAATTTTGCAGGAAGAACTGGATGTAGAGGAGGAAGATATTTATCGCATTGATGGGCCTCTGGATTTGACCGTTCTAATGAAAATATATGGTTTAGACGGATTTGAACAGTACAGAGTAGAAAAGCATGTTCCGCAGCCGGTACCGGAAATCGCTGAGGGTGATAATATTTTTGAAAAAATCCAGCAACAGGATATTTTCATGCATCATCCATACCAGACATTTGCACCGGTGGTAGATTTTATACGTCAGGCAGCAAGAGACAGTGAAGTTCTGGCAATTAAACAGACACTATATCGTGTCAGTGGTAACTCACCTATCATTGCAGCTCTGGCACAGGCGGCAGAGAATGGAAAACAGGTAACCGTTCTGGTAGAATTGAAAGCCCGTTTTGATGAAGAAAATAATATTGTTTGGGCGAGAAAACTGGAAAAAGCAGGCTGTCATGTTATCTACGGTCTTGTAGGTCTGAAAACGCATAGTAAGATTACACTGGTAGTCAGAAAAGAAGAAGACGGTATCCGTCGTTATGTACATTTGGGAACCGGTAACTATAACGATGCAACTGCAAAGCTTTATACAGATGTAGGTCTCTTTACTTGTAAGGAATCCTTTGGAGAAGATGCTACAGCAGTATTTAATATGTTATCCGGTTATTCGGAGCCTTTAAGCTGGAATAAACTGGCGGTAGCTCCACTCTGGTTAAAGGATAAATTCTTATATTGGATTGATAGAGAAAAGAAGCATGCATTAAATGGGGAACCGGCTCGTATCATTGCGAAAATGAATTCGCTTTGTGATAAAGACATTATTGCCGCTCTGTACGAAGCCAGTGCAGCGGGAGTTCAGATTGATTTGATTGTACGTGGTATCTGCTGCTTAAAAGTCGGCATAGAAGGAATCAGTGAAAATATCAGAGTACGTTCTATTGTAGGACAGTTTTTGGAACATAGCCGTATTTTCTATTTTGAAAACGGTGGTAAATCCGAGATTTACTGTGGAAGTGCTGACTGGATGCCAAGAAATCTGGAAAGACGAGTGGAAATTCTGTTCCCAATTGAAGAGGAAGAGTTAAAGAAAAAAGCATTCCATATCTTAGAAGGTGAACTTAGAGATACCTTAAAAGCAAGCATTATGTTGGCAGACGGAACTTATGAAAAGGTAGACCGAAGAGGAAAAGAAAGTTATTCTTCCCAGGATGCTTTTGTGATTGAGGCAAAAGAAGAAGCCAAGAAGAGTAAGGAAATACTGAATAAGAGAGTATTTGTTCCGGCACAGCATATCGAAGAGTAGAAAGTGATTTGTGATAAAAATATGTAACAAAGGGAGAAAAATGTAGAATGGATTCAATCATACTTGCTTCGGCATCCCCAAGAAGAAGGGAACTGCTTAGTCAGATTGGAATTGAATATGAGGTCATTCCCAGTAAAAAGGAAGAGGTAATAACAAGCACAGTGCCCTATGAAATTGTGATGGAACTGGCGAAGCAGAAGGCAGAGGACATTGTAATGCAAGTTGGTATACCCGGTAAACTTGTATTGGGAGCGGATACAATTGTTGCCCTGAATGGTGAAGTTATGGGAAAACCGGTAGATGAAGCGGATGCCTTTTCCATGATTTCCAAATTACAGAACAATACCCATCAGGTGTATACCGGAGTTTCCATAAGTGTTCTGAAAGAGGATGGTACGATTTCTTCCCATGTTTTTTATGAAGAAACCAAAGTGTTGGTATACCCGATGACAGAAGAAGAAATTTGGAGTTATATCAGGACAAAGACTTCTTCTAATAATTCAAAGGTTTCTAAATGGGATGCGAATAGTGAACCTTATGAATGTGAAGATAAGGCAGGCGGATATGGTATTCAGGGCAGTTTTGCAGCCTATATTCAAGGGATTCAAGGGGATTACAATAATGTGGTCGGTCTTCCTGTTGGAAGAGTATATCAGGAACTGAAAAATGTCTTGAAATAGTCTCAAAAATGTTGTAATTTTATTATTATAAACTATATAGTGACTAGGGGAGCGAGGTAATTAATATGCATGAATATGATGATGTTGTTTTACAGTGCTTTTTAGACAATCAGGAACAACTATTTCCTGAACCTGTTGCAAATTCTTTAGAAGAGGCAGAAGCATTTTTAGAAGAAGTTATGGCACTGGTAGTAAATTCACCAAAGGAAGTTTGGGAGTATTTTGACGAGCAGGGCATTGACCTTGAAGGTGCAGATGAAGAAGAGATTCTGACTGCGGATGAGATCTTTGATATCGGAGATGGAAGATATCTAATCGTGGAAGGATAAAGAGGGGAGTATACATATGGAGGGGTATCTGAAATGTAAAAATGATTTTCCGGATGATATGTGTAAAATAAGTAAAACAATGGAAGATATTGTTGCTGCAAATCAGCAGGTCGATACGGATATCCATATGGTAAGCGATAGCATTGATATTATGGCAGATACTTCAGACAGCTTATCAGATTATACAGTATATTTAAAAGAAAGGGCAGATAAATTAAAAGAAGCAGCTCGAACAGGTGAAAGTAATCTGGAAGAAATTGTAGATGAAATTTGCGAATTGATTGATGAGTGTAATTCTCTTTTATTTGGATTTGTAGAAATGTCTCATGGGATTCAGAATGTAGTTCGTACCATTGCCAATGATGTGGATGAGATAACAGAAGCTACGGAAGAAGTTTCTGATGCTTTTAAAGTACTGGAAGAAACGGTGGAAGTGGTTAGATGAGACTTCAATAATATTTCATTATCAGAATTTCATAGGTATAATTCAATTGAAAAATAAATTTCCACAGGAGAATGCTTATAGAGCAATAGCATAACCCTGTGGAAATTTTTTTGTTGTTTTTTAGGCTTTATTAGTTAGAGTTAAAAAGTTACATATGCTGTTTCAAAATAGGAACCAAACCGTCATTGTTGTTGTCCGTTTCGGTGGTAACATCAGCAATTTCTTTGACAAAGTCACGGCCATTTTTCATGGCAATTCCTACACCGGCTGCTTCAATCATGGAAATATCATTCATTTCATCACCGGCTGCCAAAACATTTTCTAAAGGGATATTTAAATGTTTGCATAACCATTTTACACTGAAGCCCTTTCCGGAAGTAACAGGGAACATTTCAACATAATTAGGGGTAGAAGTCATAACAGTTACTTCTCCCTCAAGTTCTTCAGCAATTGCCTGACTGAAAGTTTCCATAAGTTCCTTATCATGCAGAGAAATAGCAAGGCACTTACAAGGTTCTTTGTCCAGATAAGGCATGAAATCATCAGCAAGGATAACCGGAGTATGAACTGCTCGTTTATAGAAGATAAGTTCTTCATCCTCTTTTTCAGTGATGATATGGGTATCGCTGAAGGTCTGAATATGGATGCCCAGTTTCTTAGCAATTTCAAAACATTTTTTGGCTGCATCAAAGGAGAGTGCAACACGATTTAATAAAGTTTGAGTAGTGCAGTCATATATTTCCCCACCATTATACCCGATCAGATACATATTGGAAAAATCACCTAAGCCAAGAGTTTCACGAACGTTGATAACACTGTCCAGAGCTCGTCCGGAGCAGAGTACCAGTTTGTTTCCTTTCTCAGTCCATTCTTTCAAAGTTTCATAGGTTAATGGAGTAATTTGTTTGTTGTCATTCAGTAGAGTTCCATCTAAATCTGCGAAAAATATTTTGGTGTTCATTATCCATACCTCTGTAATTAGCATTTTCAATAATCAGGTTTTATTTATGTTTTAAAGCATCTTTTATATCATTCAAAATAGATTCCGGTATAAATAATTTCCCATAACCCACAGCTAAATCAAGTTTTGGTTTAATTGTTCCATGGAAATCGGAGCCACCGGAAATAAGCAGGTCATATTTAGAGGCAAATTTTCTCATTTGTATTTCTTCGCCTTGGGTATAGGTACAATAGACTGCCTCGATACCAGCAAGACCGGCTTCCTTTAACTGTTTAATTAAATCTTCCAAGATACGGTCGCTCATATGATAAAGTGTTGGATGTGCTAAAAATGCGAATCCTCCAACTTCATTAATCAATTCAACTGCCTGCATGGGAGTGATTTTTTCTCTTGGAATAAAATGTTTGCAATGGTCACCAATATACCGGTCAAAAGCTTCTTTCATGGAAGTAATATATCCGTGATTTAAAAGATATTTAGCATAGTGGCTTCTTGTAATTACCGCATCCGGATTTTCTTCTAATAATTTTTCATAAGTAATATCGATTCCGTCAGCTGCCAGACTGGCACACATCTTTTGATTTCTTAGGATTCTGGAATCTACAAACTCCTGAAGCTTTTCTTTAAAAGCAGGAGAGTTGTAATCAATATAAAGACCTAAAATATGGATATCTTTTCCCATATATTCTGTAGAAAATTCGATTCCCGGAATTACTTCTAAAGGAAGTCCTTGAATTTCACCATTGCTAATAGCATCGTTATGCTTTTTAGCTGCTGCTAAAGCTTCATCAATCCCTTCTGTAGTGTCATGATCGGTTAAAGCAAAGGCGGAAAGCCCCTTTTCAACGGCATAATTTACTAATTCAGTAGGAGTTAAAGTACCATCTGATTTTGTGGAATGTACATGTAAATCAACTATATTCATGTGTTTACCTCCAAAAAAGGGGAAGGCACAAAACCTTCCCCTCATAAATTTAGTTATCCTCTTCAGTCTGTGTATATACAGTACGCTTTCTTGCCATTTCATCACTTGCAAGATATTCGTCGTAAGTTGTGATCTTATCAATCATAGAACCGTTTGGAAGGATTTCCATAATACGGTTTGCAGTTGTCTGAACAAACTGGTGGTCATGACAAGAGAAGAGCTCTACGCCGGGGAATTTGATTAAACCGTTGTTTAACGCAGTAATGGATTCCATGTCTAAGTGGTTAGTAGGTTCGTCTAAGATGAGACAGTTTGCACCACTAATCATCATTTTGGAAAGTAAACAACGTACTTTTTCACCACCGGAAAGAACTTTAACTTTTTTAACACCATCATCACCGGCGAATAACATACGTCCAAGGAAACCACGAACATAAGTTACGTCTTTGACAGGAGAGTAGCCTGTCAACCACTCTACGATTGTGTAATCATTATCGAATTCTTCTGTGTTATCCTTCGGGAAGTAAGCCTGAGAGGTAGTTACACCCCATTTATAGGTTCCCGCATCCGGTTCCATTTCTCCCATTAAAATCTTGAAGAGAGTAGTTTTAGCCAATTCATTACTTCCAACAAAAGCAATTTTATCATCATGTCCTACGATAAAGGAAATGTTGTCTAAAACTTTTTCGCCGTTAATTGTTTTTGTGAGACCTTCCACAGTTAAAACTTCATTACCGATTTCACGGTCAGGACGGAAGTCAATGTAAGGATATTTACGGCTGGATGGACGGATTTCATCCAACTGGATTTTTTCCAAAGCACGTTTTCTACTAGTAGCCTGTTTGGATTTGGAAGCATTCGCAGAGAAACGGGAAATAAATTCCTGTAATTCTTTGATTTTTTCTTCTTTCTTTTTATTGGCTTCTTTCATTTGTTTTACTAATAACTGGCTGGATTCATACCAGAAGTCATAGTTACCGGAGTAAAGCTGGATTTTGCCGTAATCAATGTCGGCGATATGAGTACATACCTTATTTAAGAAGTAACGGTCGTGGGAAACCACGATAACAGTGTTTTCAAAGTTGATTAAGAATTCTTCTAACCAGCCGATTGCATCTAAATCTAAGTGGTTGGTAGGCTCGTCGAGCAATAAGATATCCGGATTGCCGAATAAAGCCTGAGCAAGAAGAACCTTAACCTTTAATGCACCTGGTAAATCTGCCATCATTGTGTAATGTTCTTCAGTAGGGATACCGAGACCATTTAAAAGAGTAGCAGCATCAGATTCAGCATTCCAGCCATCCATTTCTGCAAATTCACCT
>CAZSBV010000041.1:0-11941 GCA_964605105.1 uncultured Lachnospiraceae bacterium
CCTCTTTTGCCAGTTTAAAGGCTTCTTTTACCTGTTCTACGGTATGGCGTCTTCCTATGATTTTTAAAGTTTCGTCTTTCATTGTCTGGGGATTTACAGAGATTCTGGTCACACCAAATTCTTTCAGCACTTCCAGCTTTTCTCTTGTTATGCTGTCTGCTCTTCCGGCTTCTACTGTAAATTCCTGCACTGTAGAGAAATCAAATTTTTGTTTTAAATAAGACAGTAAGCGACGTAATTCTTCCGGTTCTAAAGTAGTCGGTGTTCCGCCTCCGATATACACTGTGTCCAAAATTCTATCTTTATAAACTTCACTGACATAGTCAATTTCTTTTTCCATGGCACTTAAATATTCATCTACTCTCTTTTTCCATAATCCAATCGGATAAGAGGTAAAGGAACAATATAAACAAGTAGTAGGACAAAACGGAATTCCAAGATACAAACTATATCCATTTTCGTAATGCAGTTTGGACAATAGTTTTCGTTCCCTATTTGCAATATCAATGCTTAATTCTGCTTTTTCTTTGCTGCAATCATATACATTTTCCAAATAAGAAATAATTTCCTCTTCCGTTTTTCCTTCTTCCAAAAGTCCATAGGCAATCTTCGTTGGTCGAATTCCTGTCAGATTCCCCCATGGAAGAACTTTTCCGGTATATTTTGAAAGTACAGAATAAATTAAATGTTTTAATTTACATTTGATGGATGGACGTTCTTCATTTTCTTCTATGGCTACCTGATTTATAATTTCTCCATCTTCTGCAACAAAATTTTCATTTACATCTACTTCTATCAAGCTCTTATTTTGATTTTCTTTTTTTCTTACAGAAAAAACAATAGAGTCCTCTCCAAAAACCACATTGCATTCCGGCATCCCTTCCGTAGATTCCAAATCCTTGGTTCCAATTTCAAAAACCTTCACATCCTCTGCCGGATAAAATGCTTTTACCAAAGAATGTATATCATATTCAAATTTAGACTGATTAAGCTTTACAACAATCACAAAAATACCTCTTTCTCACAAACTAAAAAACAGACAAACGTCTGTTTTTCATGCTTTCATGTTTATACACAAAATGGATTATATTTCTTTTCGTCTCCAATAGTAGTTGGTCCACCATGCCCCGGAAATACATTCACGTTTTCAGGAAGTACCATTAATTTATTCTTTAATGAACGGATTAAAGTTCCATCGTTTCCTGTTGGTAAATCGGTTCTTCCTACTGATCCCTCAAACAAAGTATCACCACTGATTAAAATATTATCTTTTTCAAAATAATAGCAACAACTTCCTTTTGTATGACCAGGAGTACCGATTACAGTAAATTCCATACCTTCAACGGACATTTTTTCTCCATCTTTCAGGTATTCGTCCACAGTTACCACATATGGTCTTCCCACATCTTCAGACACATTCAAACGTGCACTTTCACATAAATCTCTTTCTTCTTCCCAAGCATATACTTTTGCACCGGAAAGTTCACGAAGTTTATTGCATCCCCAGATATGATCAAAATGAGCATGAGTCAATAAAATTGCTGCAATTTCAAATCCTTTTTCCGTAAAGGCATTGTACAAATATTCCCCTCTGTCTGCAGGATCTACCACAATAATTTTCTTATCATTTTCCTGATATAAGAAGTAACAGTTAGTCTGTACACTTCCCATGACAATTTTTCCGATTTTCAACATAGATTTTCCCTTCTTTATCAGTCTGCTTTTTCTTTCTATTTCGTAAAATAAACATTAAATTTCCACGTTAGTACTATGTTACATTTTTACATAAACTAACGTGGAAATCAAGTATTAAAGTAACGCTTTTATTGAAAACAAATCTCAGCACTGACGTTAGCAGGTATATCTGTCATCAACACATTGATGCTGCCTGCAATTTCTATTTTTATAGTTGAAATACTTTCATCCTTCACAACAACCTCTGAACTACCCTTTGAAAAATCCACCACATAATTCACAAGTTCAGGAACCAAAGCTTGGGCCAAATTCTGCATGGTTTCCTGGCTTAATTCCAGCTGATAGACATATTTTCCTTCATCCTCTGTACAACTGATATCTCCTTCCAGACAAAGCAATGCTATCATTTCTGAAATTCCTTCTATATTGACGGAAATTCCCGAATTGCCGGAACTGTTTGACAACTGTCCCAGATTACTCTTATTATTTATTTTCAACATTCCACAGTTTGCTGTAATATAAATCGTTCCATCTATATTTTCCTTTTGTGAAAAATTTTTAGCAACTGTTATCAGACGATACAGGTCTTCGGAAAGACTGAACAGAGAATCTACATCTACATTATTAACACTTTCCTTCACTAAACTTGGTATTTCATATTCTTCTGTTAATACCTTAAAGTCCGACATCAAAATGGAAAGTTCCGCATTCTTTTCATAAACATCTGCACTGCCCCAGATTTCAATTCTGTTCAGCTTCTTATCTCTTGTGACCAATTTTACCTGTATTTTTTCAATTCCATTTAAAATTTCATTTTCTATAGGCAGCATAGCAAGAAGTGTTTCCATATCTTCACCGGTCACTTCTACCATATAAGCTTTTTCCAAATCTGATTTTTCACAAGTAAAATCAAGTACTTTATACACGGTACTTATCTGTAAAAAAAGATTTTTATAATCTATCGCCTTGTTTTGCACTTCATCTGCTATTTTAAAAGCTTTCCCATTCTTCAACAAAAGAATATTATCTGTAATATAAATAGGAAAATCCTGCGATTCTACAACCAGATACTGTCTGTTTTCTGCTTCCACCATATAAATATCCGCATTCATCTGCATTGTTTTTTCATTTATTACAGTATTGACATCCAGACGCATAGACTGGTTTTCCGATTTTAAAACCGGCTGGAGAGCAGCTGCAATTTCTTTGATCATCCGATTCTTGGGTGAAAGGTTTACTCCTATATAAATTACTAAAGCAGCAAAAATAATACCAGCAATAATTAGTACGAAATCTTTCTTTCTATTTTTCATTCATTTTCACTCCATTTTAAAATAAGGGGGACTAAATCCCCCTTATTCTACTCATCCTTACCTTTTTTTACAATAGTATAATTTTTCTTAATATAAACCACCATAAAAAGCAGAACTATAATTGCTGCCACTATCGCCGCAATCATTTTAAAATCAATTCCGTCCAAAATCTCCAGATTGTCCATATCAAGCTTGAAGCCGCCTTTTTCAATCAAGGCAAATCCACTTTCACTATCCGTAAACTCAAATACAAAGTAAGAGCCCTCTACTATGTATTCCCGCTCCGTCCAATTACCGGATTCATCTTTTACCCAAAGCTTAATATCATCTGTATCAACTCCTTCCGGAATGCGATAATGTAATTTTTTTACTCCCGGATTTGAAATAGATACCTGCCAGTTCTGCAAAGCTGTTTCACCCATAATCATATACTCCGTTTGAAGCATATCTGTTAATTTGACGGAAGTATCTTTTTCAAATGCACCAATAGCTAAAATAACAGATTGGTTATCTTCCGTTTTTTCACTTCCCTGACTTACCATATTTTTCGCTTCAAAATCAGCTTCATAAGTCTGGTCAAACAAAATCGTTTTCAGACGATTTTCATTCAAATATAGTACTTCCTCTTCCTCATTCATGGCTAATGTCTTGGAAGTCACCGGTTCCATCAGTCTCCAGTCATACATCTGCCCTTCTTCCGCAGTAAGTGTCGGCACATTATCTTTGGAAATATTTCCTCCAACTGCAGCACTTAAGACAACATCTTCCTGACCTTCTGCCACAAAACGTACGCTTACAGATTTAAACATTTCGTCCAGATTTTCCAAAGCCAAGAATTCACTTAAGGTGATTCGTCCGGTAGCACCTTTATAATTAACACCATCAATACCGCCATAGTCTTTTCCGACAAAATAATAAAAGTTATTTGAAATGAATCCATTCTCCGTATCCGGTAATTCATCTGAATTTCCTAAGATACCACCCGCATATTCCGTGCATGCAGCTATATCTGTAAAAGCATAACTATCATATACTTCCGCACTGCGACCTGCGATACCGCCCACATAATTTGCTCCGGCAAGAATGCTCTTACTGTAACAATTCATAATCACAGTATCACAATTACCAGCAATTCCTCCTACATAATCTGCATTCAAAGCATCCAGATTTCCAATATTACGGCTTTCAATAATAGCACCAAGTACCATATTTCCGGCAATACCACCGGCATAATCTTTGCTGGCAGAAACCGTTCCATAGTTATTACAGTCACGGATTACCAGACGTATGGTTCCGTCAGCATTGGCACTGGTCTCACCTTTTACTTCTACATCCTCTTCACTCATTATGATTTCATTGTTCAGCATACCGGCGATACCACCCACTGCCTTTTCGCCAGCCACTTCACCATAGTTCTCACAACCGGCTGCCTTACCAATGGTGTCCTCCGCAGTATCTTCCCTGGAAATATCTTCCATGTTCATTCCCACATTTGTGCTTATGGAACTTACAGAATTTATCATGCCCTGCATCTGATTTACCATACTGTTCATCTTGTCTGTAACCTCTGTCATGGCATTGGATACTGCATTAGATTGCGTTATTTCTTTGCTTTCTTCATAAATTTCACCAAAAGAATTACTAAAATCATTCATCACCGACTTTAAAATATCGGAATCATATCCTCCAATTGACGAAATCTTTGACAAATCAACATTTCCTAAATCACCTGATAATTCCGGAAGTTTTGAATTTTCCAAGGATTCTAAAGAGTTCTTTATATCATTTAGTTTTGTATTCATATCAAAAGAATTATCACTCAGATTCAATTCAATCTCGCTAAGATTACCAATGCTGTTGGTCATATCTTTGACAGAGTACATCATGGAATTCATCTGCCCTGTCATAGTCTTGATTGGATCATCACCAAATTCCAGAACAATATTAGGCTTGAACTGACCTACGATACCGCCAACCCCTTCAGAACCTTCAATCTTGGCATAGTTAATACAATCCACTACATATCCATTCTGGGAACCAGCTATACCGCCTACGTTGTAACCCATTTTCTTATATCCGACATTTTCCTTGTTATAACATTCACGAATAACACCGCTGTTGGTTCCTGTAATTCCACCAATATTAGTAGCAGAATCTATACTTTCCTTATTGGAAAGTCCACTTGCCATATCCAGACTCATAGCAATAGAATTATGTTCTACTTCTGTATTCACCCTGGCTTCGTTGGTACACTGACGAACAACTCCTTTATTTACACCAACAATGCCTCCAATATAATGGTTTCCGTACACCAATCCACTTACGCTACAATTTTCAATCACACTGGCAGCTTTATTCACGCCGGCAATTCCACCAATCTGTTCTTTCCCGGAAACTGTACCGTTAAAAGTACAGTTTTTTATGGTTCCTGCATTGCTTCCAACAATACCTCCTGCCACTTTCGCGGTTCCTCCCGGCTGAATGGTAGCTTCCACATTTAATCTGTCAATCACAGCTGTCATTTGTGTATAACGAAAGAATCCAACTACAGAGCCGTCCTGTCTCATAGAAAGTCCGCTTATGGTATGTCCCTGTCCCTGAAAAGTTCCTCCAAAGGTAGGAATACCAGAAAATTCTATTCCCGTCATATCGATATCATTTTTCAATACAACTGTTTTATCGAGACTCCAATCATCATCAATACAGTTTTTGGCTAATTCCAAAACCTCTTCTGCAGTAGATAAATAAATAGTTTCCGTTGGAATTGTTGCTTCTTCCGTATCCGAGATTTCTGTTGCATAAACAGGCTTCGGTACAAAAACTAACATAACACAAATAACGAATGTCACAATAGAGATTGCTTTTTTAAACTTCTGCTTCATCACTTGTACCTCCTTCCTGTTCCTGCTCTTCTTTAATGAACGTTTTTTTCGCTTTTTCTACCGCAAATTCATCGATTTCATCTACATCAATGGCTACCCCGCCGGATGCAATCGCAGCATGCACTCTACCATATACAATACCATCCACTTCACCATCAATAATACCTTCTACATATCCTCGCAGATGTCCTTTTACTCTCATTGTACCATTTTCCTCAAATTCAGAAATATCAATTCCTTTCATTTCAAAGCTCGTACGTTCAATAAATTTATCACCAATAACTAAAATACATGGTAACACAAACAAAACAAGAATCATGGAAATTGTAGTCCCACGTCCGATACATTCGCCCATAATAGACATTACCGGCTGCGTTCCTATAATCCCTAACAGAAAACCTGCAGACGCTAAAATAGTTCCTGATGTCATAACCGTAGGGAATGCTTTGCTCACTGCAATTACAACTGCTTCTTTTGCAGACATTTTTTCCCTTAATTCTTTATAATGACTGGATATTACAATTGCATAGTCAATATTAGCTCCCATCTGGATGGCATTTACAACCAAATATCCCAGAAAATACAGAGGTTCCCCCGTAATCGTCGGAACTGCGAAGTTGATCCAGATACTTCCCTGAATAACAATAATTAAAAGGATTGGCAGACCAGTCGATTTAAAGGTAAATAACAATACAATAATTACAAAAATAATAGAAACAAAAGTAATAATTAAATTATCTGTTTCAAAAGAAGCTGACAGGTCCCTGGAACTTGTGGAATTTCCGATTACATATACCGAATCATTATAATATTTATCCGTAATGGTATGTATTTTTTCCAGGAAAGCATAGGTCTCTTCCCCTTCTTCCGGAAGTGTCAGATAAACTACCATACGACTATATGCATCTGTCTGCAGCTGTTCTTTTGCCATGTCCAACATATCCAGCATTTCTGTCATTTCTGCCATTTCACCATCCAGCTGAACACCGCTTTCTTCTAAAGTATCTTTCAGGAAACAGAACAAATCAAATAACGGAACTCGGACACTGTCCATATCCAATAACTGTCCATAACTTCCATCTTCCATGACATACATAGTATAAAGCATTTCCACAATATCATAATCCAAGCCCAGAAGTTCTGACAGTTCCCTTGGATTCAAAGCATCGGTCAGCATATAGCCATCCATTAGCTCCGTATTGGCAAGTCCCATGCATGATTTTACTTCTTCACAGGCCTCTAATTCTTTTAAAATAGCGGCTTCTGCATCATAATCGCCGGTAGGAACTAATACAGCAACCATATTACTGGTTCCAAAAGTATCATTTATTTTAAAATAGTTTTCCTGACGTTCTGTCATATTTGCTCTTCTTAAGCCATTATAAGAATAACAGTACGGACAATTGTTTGACAGATAGAAGGCAACAATAAGCACCAAAACAAATACCGGTGCTATGATCCATCTGAGTTTCACACAGAAACGTCCAATAAAGGAAACATCCGGCAACAATTTTTTATGTTTTGTTTTATCAATCAACGGACTGAATACCATTAGTAGGCCAGGCATTAAAGTAAATACACTTAATAAACTGAATAAAATTCCTTTGATTAATACTACAGCCATATCCAGACCAATACCAAACTGCATAAATCCCAAAGCTGCCAGACCACTGATTGTGGTCATAGAAGAAGCTGCAATTTCAGGAATCGCCTTTGCCAAAGCTTTTATACAAGCTTCTCTTGCCGGTAAAATCTCATGTTCCGCACTATATCTGTGTGCAAGAATGATAGCGTAATCAATCGCCATTGCCAACTGCAGTAATACTGCAATGGAATCTGAAATAAAACTAATCTTACCCAGCATAAAGTTAGTACCCATTTCAAGAAGTGCTGCCACACCAAACGTCATAATAAGTACCGGTACTTCCATATACGCAGTGGATGTTAATGTCAGAACAACTAAAATAATGATGACTGCCATTACCAAAATGGACCCCATCTGCCCTGCAAGTTCCGCATTTTCATCATAACCGATGGTGGTATCCACACAATAATCATATCCATTCAGAATTCCTTTAATCGAATCCAAGGATGCCATTGTTCTTGCTTCCAAAGGTTCTCCTTCAAAAGTTACCGATAATAGTGCATAAGAATCCTTATAGTATTCTTCTGTATTACTAAAATCCACCATGGTAACCCCTTCTACCTCGGTGATTTGGTCATACAGTTCTTTTGCCTCGTCATAAGTTACACTCGACAGCATAATTCTGGCAGTCGCAAAAGTAGCAAAATACTCATTCATGGTCTCAATCCCCTGTCTTGTTTCACACTCTTCATCCAGGTAGACCGTAACATCATTTTCCACGACTTTCCAATTCATGGAAATCACACAGAAAATACATGCCGCAATATAAATCAGGAAAAATAAATTTCTCTTATCTACGATAAATGCGGCTATTTTTTCCATGAAATTTCCGTTTTTTTCTTTTCGTTCCATCTTGCCCTCCAACCATTTTTCAATTGCAAAATAATTGACAACTGTTGCTTATTATGTTAGTTTAATAGCGTATATTTGGCAATAATACAAAATCTTTTTTTTGTAAATTAAATGACAATTCTTTGTATTTTGTAAGTTATTTTTATTAATAAAATATACTAAAGTCAGACTATCGTTATAACTTCCGTTGCTATTAGATTGGAGATTAAAAATGGAAAAAAAGGTTGACTTACGAATCAAAAAAACATACTCCGCATTACACAATGCCTTTACCATATTACTTTCCCAAAAAATGTTTGAAGACATTACTGTTAATGAATTATGTGATGCTGCCGAAATTCGCAGAACTACTTTTTATAAACATTTTTCGGATAAATTCGATTATTTCACTTACTATATGAATGAATGTTTTCAAGAATTTCGCGAAAATGTTCCTTATGAATTAGCCGTAGAAGATCCCATTGCCTATTTAACAAAACGTTTTCAAGATGCATTCATATTCATACAGAATCATAGTAAATTAGTCCATCATCTCAAAAACAGCAACATGATTTCTTTCCTGTACCATTCCATTCAAAAACAGCTGGAAATAGATTTGGAATATGCTTTTATTAACATTGGAAAACAAAAAAAGACCCCCGAATTAGAGCTTTTGATTGCCTTCTATTCCGGTGCCTTTATTAATCTTATTGGTTGGCAGCTCGACCATCCTGATACATTAAGTGAAAAAGAAATTGCTTCTCTGGTGGTAAAAGCACTAGCGTTGTGGCAACAATAATACTTTTCTTTTCATTTTTGGAAAATATCACGTTAAAAACAAAGATTCCCATAAGGAGAACAAGTGTAAAAACACCTGATTCCTGCGGGAATCTTATTTACATCTGGTAAAAGGATTACGATTCGGTGTTAACCGACATCCCTTCTTTTCTTCCTTCCAGAAAACGAACTTAACCTGTAGTTCTTTCAATATCAATAACACTTTCAATATTACGAATCTTTTCAATCACGTGATTCAATTCATCACGACTTGTGATTTCAAAAGAAGTCGACATCGTCACAATGCCCTGTTTGCTCACTCTTGTATTTAAAGAAAGAATATCAATATTCTTTTCTGTAAGTGCCTTGGAAATATCCGCAAGCAGACCATTTCTATTATTAGCATAGATATTAATATCTGCTGTATATTTCTCACTGGAACCTTCTACAGCTGCTTGCTGCCAATCTGCATCAATCAGACGAATTCTATCGATTTCAGGTAAAGCCATAACATTAACACAGTCGGTTCTATGAATGGACACACCTCGTCCTCTGGTTACAAACCCAACAATTTCATCGCCCGGTACCGGTGAACAACATTTTGAAAAACGAACCGCAACATCATCGATTCCTTTTACAATAATGCCCTTTTTCATTTTTGCACCATGAATTCTACCGATACTATTTTCAGCAACGGATGCCAGAACCTCATCATTTGTCATGACTCTTCTATGATCTCTTTCATAGAATTCCAGCATCTTATTAATAATCTGTCCTTCTTTCAAGCCACCATGACCCAAAGCTGCTAATACTGCATCCCATTCTTTGAATCCATATTTTCTCATGATACCTTCCATATATTCCGGTTTCATGATATTAGACATAACAACTGCTTTTGCCTTACAATAGGCATGCAGCATTTCTTTTCCTTTAATGATGTTTTCTTCTTTTAACTCAGCTTTAAACCATTGATTAATTTTATTTTTAGCCTGAGTACTTCGAACAATATTTAACCAGTCACGGCTTGGTCCCTTGGAGTTCTGAGAAGTAATAATTTCAACTCGATCTCCATTTTTAATTTTATAATCAATCGTAACTAACTTACCATTAACGCGGGCACCTATCATCTTATTTCCAACTGCGGAATGAATACTGTAAGCAAAATCTACAGGTGTACTGCCAGCCGGAAGATTCTTAACCTCTCCGGTTGGAGTAAAACAATATACACTGTCTGAAAACAAATCCAAATCACTCTTTAATAAATGCATGAATTCCTGATTATCAGACATATCTCGCTGCCATTCCAAGATTTGACGAAGCCAAACAAGTTTTTGTTCTTCCTGAAGCTCAATCTTCTTACCATCAGAAGCTTCTTTATATTTCCAATGGGCAGCAATACCATATTCAGCTGCTTTGTGCATTTCAAAAGTACGAATCTGAATTTCAAAAGGCTGACCACTGGTTCCGATTAAAGTAGTATGCAAAGACTGGTACATATTAGGTTTTGGCATAGCAATATAATCTTTGAATCTTCCGGGAATCGGTTTATACATTTCATGAATTACACCAAGACAGGCATAACAATCACGTATACTATCCACAATAATACGTACAGCAAACAAATCATAAATCTGATCTATGGTCTTATCCTGATTTTTCATTTTCTTGTAAATACTGAAAAAATGTTTAATACGTCCGTCTATCTGAGCCTTGATACCGGCACTCTTGATATGCTCGCTAACTTCATCTACAATACTTTGAATATAACTTTCCCTTACATTTTTACGAATAGCAATTTTATCTACTAAATCATAATACACTTCCGGTTCCAGATATTTTAAAGAAAGATCATCCAACTCGACCTTAATCTTGGAAATACCAAGTCTCTGAGCAATAGGACAATAAATATCCAATGTCTCTCTTGCGATTCTCTGCTGCTTTTCAGCCGGCATATGCTTTAAAGTACGCATATTATGAAGTCTATCCGCAAGTTTGATCAAAATTACACGAATATCTTTCGCCATAGCCAAAAACATTTTTCTCAAGTTTTCAGCCTGAATTTCTAACTTTTCAGCAGATTTATCACCATTATTAGATGATAATTGCAAATGTTTTAATTTGGTAACTCCGTCCACCAGCAAGGCAACGTCTTCACCAAACATTTCCGTAAGCTCCTTATCTGTTAATGCAGTATCTTCCACAACATCATGTAAAAGTCCTGCTACAATAGTTTCTTTATCCAGCTCTAATTCCGCAAGAATCATTGCTACACATAGTGGATGAATGATATAAGGCTCTCCTGATTTACGGAATTGATCTTTATGAGCTTCTCTAGCAATATTAAAGGCTTTTTCAATTAAAGAAATATCTCCCGACGGATGATATTTCTTTACGCGCTGAATTAACCCATTATATAAGTCCATGGGTTCGCTGAATTCTGCCATAGTATTAATAGATTCTCTCTCCAACAAGTCTGTTTTTACTTTTACAGTATCATCTTTTACTTCAGTCACTCAAATCACCACCACATAATAAATCTGAATTTCTTATATTCTATGTCAAATTTCGTGCGAAGTCAACATTTTGTCATACTGTGATAAAAACAATAATGATGTAATCCGCCGTAAACGACAAAGGCTCCCTTTCGGGAGCCTTTGTCGTTTATCGTTGGGTTACATCATACCCATTCCGCCGCCTGCTGGCATTGGAGGAACATCTTCTTTAATATTTGCTACTACAGATTCTGTTGTAAGAAGTGTAGCCGCTACGCTTGTTGCATTCTGTAATGCACTTCTTGT
>CAZSBV010000042.1:0-11853 GCA_964605105.1 uncultured Lachnospiraceae bacterium
TCCTACCGCGGTAAGAATGACATAGAGTATCACGCATAAGGCTTCCGGAAAAATATTAGCAATTAAACAACTTGGTAGAACGAATTGGTAAGTGTTTGTGGGAAAAGTAAAAAATGAAAATATATTATAAATCAAAAAATAATGTTATATTTTTTATATTCCTTTTTTAATAAAATGAAAATGAGAGCATTTGTCTTTGTAATAGGACCAGATAGATCGTAACTAGGAAGGCTATTGAATAGTTACATTAGGAAAGGATTTACATATGAGAATATTATTAGTTGATGATGAAAAAATAGAGCGCGAGGGAATCAAATTTTTAATTAAAAAATTTGAAATTCCTTTAATTATAGAAGAAGCCTGCAATGGAAAAAAGGCATTAGAATATATTGAAAAGAATAATAATGTGGATATTTTGCTGACAGATGTAAAAATGCCACATATGGATGGATTAGAACTGGCGAAACGAGTAAATGAATTTAATCCGAATATTGTAATCATTATTTTCAGTGCTTATGGAGAATTTGATTATGCCAAAAAAGCATGTCAGGCAAACGCAGTGAATTATCTGTTAAAACCAATTGAGGTAGATGAGTTCAAAGAGGTCATGGACCGGGTGATGGAAATCTGCCAAAAACGAAAACAGCAGGAAGTGTTAAAAACATCGGATAAGAAATTGTGGTTGCACAGACTTATCAATACGAAAGAATCCATTTATGAAATCACAGATATTTTACAATATAAGTATGATATCAATCTGGGAAATAAATATATGTGTTTCATAAGCGTAGAGACCAGAGACAATTACTTCGAGCAAAAAGAAGAGCAATTTGAAGAAATTTTGAAAAGCAATATAAAACAAAATTTTGAGACCATTAATTTGTATCCGAATTTGTCGTATGTGTTACTATACAGCAGTGAAAATTTTGAAATGAGTGAAATCGAAAATTCTATCCGGCGAATATATAACAGATTAATTTTTGATAAGTCTGAAAAATTTTCCATTATCGTAGGAACAAAGTTTTGCGGGCTGAAAAATTTTAGAAATAAGTTACAAGAATTGGAAAATACCATAAAAGACACTTTTAGTTATTTTACGGGGATTATCTATACTTCTAAAACAAATTTTAAAGATGCGGGAGTGATGGAAGAGCAATTTCAGATCAAAGAAAGCGTGATGCAGAGTATCAAAGATAAAAACATCATGGCTGTGAAGGAACAGCTTTTGGTTTATCTGAAACGTTTAGAGGATGAGAAATCTTCCAGTGCATTTTTTGCCAAATATCTCATATTGGATATTGTAAAAGCAATCTATCAGGAATTTGGTACTTACAATGAAACCATGATTATAAACACTGCCAATGACATTATGAATAGTAATGATTTGAAAAAAGTAGGAGAAGTTCTGGTAAAAGTATTGGAAGAAATTGTGGAAATGGACAGAGAAATTCTGCCGGACACAAGTCTTACTGTAGTAGAAATCAAGAAAATAGTTAAGAATGAATATATGAATGATATTGGTCTGGAAGAAATTGCCCAGAAAGTTTGTCTTACTTCCTCTTATGTCAGTTTTATTTTCAAAAAGGAAACGGGCAACACATTAGTAAAATATTTGACAGACTATCGAATGAAGCAGGCAAAGGAATTGTTGGAAAACAGCAATATGAAAATTGTAGATATCGGAAAGGCCTGCGGATATTCCAATCAGTCTTATTTCAACAAGTTATTTAAAAATTATTATGGCATAACTCCAAAACAATATCGAGACCAATAGGTGGTGAAATAATGGGAGAACTATGGAACTGGTTTATCAAAAAAGCATCAATACGAAAAAAACTGATTATCAGTTACATAATTTTAGTCCTGATACCAATCATTATTCTGGGCTGCTATTCTTTTTACAGTTCAAATGAAAATCTGATGGAACAAACACGGGAGACCATGGGCAGTAACTTGGAACGAGTCATGTCAGAAATGAATTCCAAGTTCGAACGGGAAAATGATTTTACTAAGTATCTGGCATATAATCTGGAATTTAGGGAGACCTTAGAGGATAATGCCTATAATAGTAGTGCCATAGCCCAGAGCCTGAATAAAACGGTAGAACCGGTCTTTTGGTATTTTATTGCCAGTGATGAAAATATCAAAGGAATTCACATTGTAACCCCTTTCGTAAAGGATGATATCGGTTCCTTCTTAAAGTCAGCAGAAAATTATGAAGAAGAAGAATGGTATCAGAAACATATTACAAACAAGAATACGGAATGGACCGTGGAAGATGGTAAATTATTTGCGACCAGAACTATTTTGGACACGGCAACCACCAGCAGAATGATAGGAATCTTAAGGACGGAATTTTTTCCTAATCGTATGCTGGAACCCTTTTCTACCATGAATTATCTGGATAATGGAATTTTGGTGAAAGACGAGACAGGACAAATCATTTATTCGAAGGAAATTTCGGACAAGGTGTTACAACAGAAAATTGAAAACTATATTGAAGAAAAAACTTCCTGCGAAAATGCGGAGGAAAAATCTTTCCTTTTAAGAATGACTGTGATGGAACATACCAACTGGAAAGTTTATTATTTTATTGACAAAAATATGATTTTGGAACAGACCTATTCGATTATTTCATCTACTTTACTGGTGGTCTTGGTTTGTGTTGTTCTGATCGTTGCTCTGGTGAGCATTCTTTCCTTTGTAATCAGTAAAAGAATTCTGATGTTGAAAAGTCAGGCAGAAAGAATTGCAGGAGGGGATTTGGAAAATCCCATCTTTACCTCAGATACCGATGAAGTTGGGATTGTTACCAACAGTATCGGAAAGATGACGATGCAATTAAATGAGATGATCAATCAGGTATATAAAATTGAGCTGGAGAAGAAAGTTTCAGAACTGGCTGCTTTGCAGGCTCAGATAAATCCTCATTTTTTATATAACTGTCTTTCGACCATAAAATGGATAGCGCTTCAAAATGGAGAAAGTGATATTGCGGATATTGCAGGGCTGATTGCAAAATTCTATCGAACTTCTTTGAATAACGGAAAACAGATTACCATTGTGAAAAATGAGTTAGAGAATATCAAGTCTTACATAGAGATACAAAAGAAAATGCATGAGGATAGTTTTGAGGTAGAGTATAGGATTGATGAAAACGGACAGGAATGTGAAATGCCCAATTTCTTATTGCAGCCTGTGGTGGAAAATGCTGTAAAACATGGAATCGATTATCTGGAAGAAGAACAGAGAGGAAAACTGATTTTTGAATTTATAAAAGAGGAAGACAACCTGATCTTTAGAGTATATAATAACGGACCGATGATTGAATCGGAAGAAATTGAGAAGATTATGATGGAACAGAGTTCCGGATATGGAATCCGTAATATTGTGGAGCGATTGGAGTTATATTATGGAGAAGAGGCTGGCATAGAAGTACATATTGTGGATAATTTATATACCTGCTTTACAATCCATATAAAAGATACTCTGAAATAGGAGCATAAAAAAGTGTCATTATTCTAAAAAATGTTTTATTTTTTTAGGAATCTCAAAAAGTTATGATTAGAGTATAAAAAAACAGGAGGACTTTCTTATGAAGAAAAAAGTTTTAAGTATGGTTCTTGCTGTAGCAATGACGATGGGTCTTATGTGCGGATGCGGTGGCAGCAAAGAAGAAGCAGCACCGGCAGAAACTACAGACACATCTGCAGCTACGGAAGAAGCTAACACCGAAGAAGGTGAAAAAGTTACGATTCGTATGTCTTACTGGAACAGTGAAGACACAGTACAGGCCATGTTGGATTATTTAGCAACAGAAGTGCCAAACGTAGAAATTGAATATCAGTTCATTGACAACTCTAATTATGACACCATCATTGATACACAGTTATCCGCAGGCGAAGGTCCTGACATTATCTGTGAATCTCCAGGATCTGCATTGAAACATGCAAGACTTGGTTACTTAGCACCAGTGGATGATCTGGCAGCAAAATATTCTGCTGCAGGTACCAGTATTTATTCCTACGAAGGAAGTACATATGCATTACCTGGTATCAGCTGGTTTGAAGGTATTTATTATAACAAAGCTATCTTTGAAGAAAATGGTATTGCATTACCAAAAACATTTGATGAATACATTGCAGTATGTAAAAAATTCCAGGAACTTGGAATTACACCATTGGCAGCAGGATTAAAATCCTGGGAACCAATGTTAAAGAACTCCATGGCATTTGTAGCTGCTGAATACTTATCTACAGATGCAGGTTCCAGCTTTGGTGAAGATTACAGAAATGGAAAAGTTACTTTAGATGGAACATGGAATCCTTATGTTGAAAAATGGTCCGAAATGATTGCAGCAGGTATTTACACAACAGATATGACAGGTATTGATCATGATCAGGCATTAGAACAGTTTGCAACAGGCGGTGCAGCAATGTTCTGTTCCGGTCCTTGGGACTATGATGCAATCATGGCAAAAAATCCTGATTTACAGCTTGATATGATGCCATTCTATGGAACCGAAGAAAGTGCAGGTTGGTTAATCGGTGGTCCTGGTTGTGGTTTCGCAGTAAACGAAGCATCTGCAAATAAAGAAGCAGCAATGGAAATTTTAGCAGCAATCTCTACTTATGAAGGACAGGCAGCTTTATGGGAAAATAATCAGGGTGGTTCTTCTTACTTAGATGGTGCAGCTTTCGAATTACCGGAAGCATATACAAGTGTTGCTGAAACACTTGCAGCAGGTAATGTATACTGTCCATGGAATGAATGGGGAGTTGCAGCAAGCGCTCATGAAACATATGGTACAGAAATGCAGAACTATCTTTTAGGAACACAGGACCTGGCAACAACATTACAGAATGTTGATATTGCAGTTGCTGAATTGCTTGCAAAATAATTTTATAAGAAGCAGCTATTCCGATTTTTGATAATATCATTGATTTTTCGAGAGAGGATAGTGATTAATAGTTAAAATTGAAAGAGCCATTACAGGATAATATTACAGAAATATTCTGTAATGGCTCTTTTTGCGCCTTTTTTAAGGAGGTTTTTATGAAAGTGAAAAGAAAAAGACAGGCGGGAAGTCTGGGATATTACTTTATTTTATTTATTCTTCCTGCATTAGTAATTTATTTGACATTCAGTATTTTACCTTTTATTTATACCTTTATTTACAGTTTTACAGATTATACAGACATTAAAATTAATAATCTGAGTTTTGTCGGATTAAAGAATTATGTCACAGTATTGCAGACTCCATTGATGAAGATAGCCATTAAGAACTCATTAATTTATGCGGTAGTGCTTACTGGCTTTCAGGTAATTCTCGGTTTACCTCTGGCGGTGATCTTGAATAAGAAGTTAAAGAGCAGGAATTTGTTAAGAGCCATCTTTTTCTTTCCGGCAGTATTCAGTTCTTTGATCATAGGATATTTGTGGAACTTTATTTTATCCTCATCTGATTATGGCTTGATTAATAATCTGGTTCACCAGTTAGGCTTTAATACGATAAATTTCTTTACTGCAGACAGGGCGTTATATTCTGTTATCTTCACCCAGATTTGGCAGTGGACCGGTTGGGCAATGGTTATTTTCTTAGCTAATTTGCAGGGAATTTCTCCGGAATTATATGAGGCGGCTTCCATTGACGGGGCCAACGGAAAACAGCAGTTTTTCAGTATCACTATGCCGCTCATGTGCCCGTCTGTAAAAATTATTGTAGTTACCGGATTAATTGGTGGAATGAAAGCCTTTGATGCTATTTATTCCATGACATCAGGAGGACCGGGAAATGCCACGGAAACTGTAATGACAGTAATGATGAAAAAAGGAATTTCAGACGGATTCTACGCTGTAGGTTCTGCCTTTGGTGTATGCTTCTTCATTATTGTACTTATCATAAGTGGTTTCACTAATAAATTGATGTCAAAGTGGAGCGAAGCCATAAGTTAAAAGTAAGTATGGGAATATGAGATTTATGACTTTTGAGCGTCGGAAGAGACGAGATGGAGACTAAGAGAACTATGAAAAAAGAAAAAATAAGAGAAGTAAGTAAAAAAGAGCAAAGAAAATTATATATAACAGAATTTTTTATGGTTATCCTTGCTGTCATTTGGTTCATTCCTATTTACTACCTGATCGTGACTACTTTTAAGAATCCACAGGAAGCAACGGAAAGCCCACTGGCATTACCGAAAGTATGGATGATAGAGAACTATATTGAAGCATGGAAGAACATGGAATATCCAAGAGCTTTGACCAACACTGTCATGATTACGGTATTGGCAGTAGGAATTATTGTTTTGGTAACTTCCCTGGCAGGCTACGCCCTGGCAAGAACAAAGACAAAATGGGGAAATCGTTTCTTCCTTTTGTTCTTAGCAGGATTAATGGTTCCTTTCCAGATGAATATTGTCAGCTTATTCAAAATTGTAAAAAGCGTAGGGCTGATGAACACAATCTGGGCAGTTATCTTGGTAGACGTTGCCATCAATGTTCCCCAGGGGATTTTTCTGTTCAAAGAGTTTATTGAATCTTCTGTTCCGAAAGAGCTGGAAGAGGCGGCGGAAATTGATGGCTGTTCCGTCATTCAGAAATTCTTTGTTATTGTATTGCCATTATTAAAACCGGTAATTGCAACAGTAGTAATTATTGTGACTCTAAATGTATGGAATGAATTTATGACGCCATTGTTGTTTATTCAAGGTAGAGAGAATGATGTTATTTTACAGGAGGTTTCCAGAAATATCGGTCAGTTCTCTACGGACTGGACAGCGTTATTCCCCATGTTAATGTTAGGTGTGGCGCCGCTTATGATTTTCTACATATTTATGCAGAAATACATTATCGCAGGTGTGGCAGCAGGAGCTGTAAAGGGATAGTATGTCATTACTGCATGGAAATGTGAGAAACTTATAAAGCGGCAGAATGGAGATTGCAATGGAAAACATTATGATTATCGTTCCTCATGAGGATGATGAAATTCTGATGACAGCAGGAATTATAGAAAGGGCTGTGCAAGAAAAGAAAAAGGTGACTGTTGTTATGGCGACCAATGGTGACTATGAGGGAACAGATAAAGTTTCGGGAAGTGTGCGTCTGGAAGAAACTGTAAATGGACTGCAGATATTGGGACTTTCCAAAGAAAATGTGATTTTTATGGGATACGCGGATACGGGAATGTACCCCGCAGAAAGTTTTCTTTATAAATTATATCAGGAAAAAGATGAGAATAAATTGTATCCGGGACACTGTTCCAAGGAGACTTATGGATTGTTTGATAAACCGGATTTCCACACTCTAAGATATGGGAAAGCAGCGAAATATACTCGTAAGAACTTCAAAGGGGATCTGCAGGAAATTATCCTGGATAAGAGACCGGATACCATTTTTACCACATCAGTAGAAGATATGCATGGGGACCACAGCGGATTATTTTTGTTTGTAAAGGAAATCTTGCAGGAACAAAAAGAATATCGTCCTTGTCTTTATAGTGGTGTAGTGCATTCCAAAGCCGGAGATGAGAACTGGCCTGTAAGAGGGCCGGAGGTATTTCGCTATCTTGAAGAAAAATATCAGATGGTGCTGAAGTATGAAAAATGGGAAAGAGAAGAGGTAGAAGCCCTTACTTGTCCTGTTGGTTTTGATGACGGTAGTTTGAAGTGGGAAGAAAGAATCAGTTTTCTGGTTCCGGAAAACATGCGACAGACTAACTTCTCTCAAAACAAGAAAGTAGAAGCCTTGGATCAGCATAAGAATGCTTTGAAGGCTGACGCGGTAGAGTTTTTATATTCTTTTATTACTTTGGAAGAGTTATTCTGGGAGATTTCTTATTAACGAGAAGTAAGAACAAGAGTGAAAGAAATTGTTGGAAGGCGAGAGAATCAGATAATCAGTTTCTCTCGCTTGCTTAAAATGAGGAGAGAAAGAAAACATGGAATTTAATAAACCGATTTATCCTATTGAACCTTGGACAATTACGGAGACTGAGTTTAAAAAAGAAACCAATTACCGTAATGAAACTACGTTTGCTTTGTCCAATGGCTATTTGGGAACGCGTGGGACTTTGGAAGAAGGATATTTATTTACTGAAAAAGAAGGATTGGAAGGGAATTTCATTAATGGATTTTATGAGAGTGAAAACATCCGTTATGGAGAATGGAATTTTGGATTTCCGCTGACTAGTCAATCTTTATTAAATCTTCCTAATATGAAGATTACAAAAATTTTATTAAGTGAGGATGAAGAATTTAACCTTTTCAAAGGAGAAGTTCTTGAGTATAAAAGAGTTCTCAATATGAAAGAAGGGATTGTTAACAGACAAGTGATTTGGCGAAGTCCTTCGGGAAAAGAACTATTAGTAGAAACGAGACGTTTTTGTTCTTTTGAATGTAAAAATTTGCTAGTGCAGAAAATGGAAGTGACTCCATTGAATTTTGAAGGAGAAATTCGCCTGGTATCTGTTCTGAACGGGCAAGTAGAAAATCATACAAGAACGACCAATCCATTGGTGGATTATGGTCCATTTGGAGAGCACTTAAATTGTGACAGATTAGAAGGAATAGATAATACTTTTTATTATCAGGGAACCACTTTGAACTCTAAACTTACTATGGGATGTATGGGATTGCATCAGATTAAGATTATTGATTCAGAAAGTCCGGGAAAAAATGTAACGACTGATTGTATCATAAGTGATGAGGAACAACTGTCAACCGGATATGAAATTGATCCTGAGAAAAAAGCAGTCAGTATTATATATTCATATGTGGCAAAACAAGGAGAGACAATAGGTCTTGAAAAATACCTGGCATATTCTTCTGACCTGGATATGGAATTAGATAAGCTGCAGGGATTTTTGCACGATGTCTTGAGTAATGCGAAAGAAAAATCCTTTGATAAATTGTTGGAAGAACAAAAAGCATATATGGAAAAATTCTGGGAAAGAGCAGATGTTCAGGTGGACGGAGATGATGCTCTGCAGCAGGGAATCCGTTTTAATCTGTTCCATATTATGCAGTCCGCGGGACGAGATGGCAGAACAGGAATGGGAGCCAAAGGACTTTCTGGAGAAGGTTATGAAGGACATTATTTCTGGGATACCGAGATGTATGTACTTCCTGTGTTTGCTTATACGGATGGGAAACTGGCGAAGGCATTGTTAGATTATCGTTATGATACTTTGCCACAGGCAAGAAAACGTGCCAGAGTGTTAGGTCATGAAAAGGGAGCTCTTTATCCATGGAGAACTATCAACGGAGAAGAAGCGTCTACCTATTACCCGCTGGGAACAGCACAGTATCACATCAATGCAGATATTGCATATGCTTTTAAATTGTATGTGGATGTCAACGCTGACTATGAATATTTGAAAGAACGGGCAGCAGAAGTTCTAATTGAAACAGCCAGAGTCTGGGCCGATGTTGGAGGATTTGCTGAGAGTAAAGGTGGTAAATATTGCATTTGTGCAGTTACCGGACCAGATGAGTATAACGCCATTGTAGACAATAACTTCTACACTAATTTAATGGCAAGGGAAAATATCAAAGATGCTATCTGGGCTTTAGGAAAGATAGAAGAACTGGATGAAAAAGCATATTTGGAGTTAGTGGAAAAGTTACAAGTGACTACAGAAGAAGTAGCATATTGGAAGAGAATTATTGAAAACATGTATTTCCCATATGATGAGAAGCGAGGAGTATATCCACTGGACGATGGCTTTATGATGAGAAAAGAATGGGATGATTCTAAGATTCCGCCGGAAAAAAGACATTTATTATATGAAAACTATCATCCATTATTTATCTTCCGTCAGCGTATGTCAAAACAGGCGGATGCTATTTTAGGAATGTTGTTACACAGCAACTATTTTACGGAAGAAGAATTGAGGAGAAATTATGATTTCTATCAGGAAGTGACCTTGCATCATTCTTCACTTTCTACCTGTATTTTTGGAATTCTGGCTTCTCAGATTGGCTATGATGAAGAGGCTTATACCTATTTTTCACAGTCTGCCAGAATGGATCTGGATGATTATCATAACAATTTTTATGCAGGAATTCATGCGGCAAATATGGCAGGTACATGGCAGGCGATTGTATTTGGTTTTAGCGGTCTTCGTACTAATCGTGGAGTGTTGGAATTTAAACCATCAATTCCAAAAGAATGGAAGGGATATTCATTTAAAGTCCATTATCAGGGCAGTGAGTTAAAGGTAACGTCAACTTGTGAAAAAACAGAATATACCTTGCTAAATGATTGTCCGGTGAAATTTATCATTGGTAATCAGGAATATCAGTTGAAGGAAAAGGGGGATAAGAGTGTTTATGAAAAAATATAAAGCTATCTTTTTTGACTGGGACGGAACAGCGGTAATGTCCAGAAAAGCACCGGTAACGGAAGCAGTGGAAGCGATGAGACCGTTGTTGGAAAAAGGAGTTAAGCTGGCAATTATCAGTGGAACAACCTATGAAAATATTGCAGGTGGAGCCATTGAAAATTATTTTACTACAAAACAGCTTGACAACCTTTATTTAGGTCTGGGACGAGGCGCCTATAATTATGGTTTTCAGGATGGAAAGCCTTATATATTTTCTCACATGATTCCGGAGAGAGAAATGCTGGGTAGTATCCATAAAATTTGCTTTGAAATACATATGGAATTAAAAATGAAATATGACTTCGATACAGACATTGTATTCAGTCGTCCTAATTATTGCAAAATTGATCTGATGGTGAATAACAACCGTGGAGACAAACTGTTTATGCAGGAAAATGAGTTGGATATGTTAAAAGAAAAATTAAAGGCTCATGGAATCGAAGGCGGTCTTCAGGCACTTATGGACTTAAGTTTAGAAGTAGGAGAAAAATATGGAGTAGAAGTTGTGCCTACCTGTGATGCTAAATATCTGGAGGTAGGTATCTCCAGTAAAAGCAACAACGCAGATACAATTTTTAAGAAGATTCAAGAGTTGGATTCTGATTTGACAGCATTTGATTGTTCCTTCTGGGGCGATGAATATGTGGGAATTGAAGCAGGGATTTGGGGAAGCGACAGCTTCATGTACACAGAGACTACAAAAGATGGCGATTTCTTTGATGTTTCTAATGTGACTGGAGAGAGGCTGGAAAAGGTAAGAGTTCTTGGTGGAGGCGTAGAGGCGTTTCTTAGATTCTTGAAAGAGCAGTAAGAAAAGTGGACTTAGAGTTTTAATATTAATTAAAAATAAATTGGGGTGGGCTGTTGCAAAAAGCAGATGAGTAATCTACTGGAGCAATAGCCCCTTATACTGTGTTTGGGGAATAAGAATAAGTAGAAATATAAAAAATTTGGCGAATAAAAACTTGAATTTTCAAATTTGTAGATCTATGATTTATAGTCGAAAAGAATATTTTAACTTAGTGTACTGCCTTATTGACAATTAGTATAGCAGTGCACAGGAATTTACGAAACGGAGTGTAAGTTAATGATCAAAGACCTGACCGAAGGAAATCCACGAAAAATATTGTGGCACCGTTCTATTTTGTGGTTTGTTTGAAACTGACTACTGATGGAGTTCTTAGAGGCTCTGGAGCACTGGTATATTTTATGATTTCAACTTTTAGTGATTTGATTCTTAGAGTAGCTTTAGGATATATTCTTTCAGTACCATATGGAACCACCGGAATCTGGCTGTCCTGGCCAATAGGCTGGACCATAGGAACCGCATTGACCCTGGCGTTTTATGCTAAGGGTGTATGGAAGGTAAAGAAATAAGGCTGTGGCATTGCCACAGCCTTTTAAAAATCAATTTACTCTTCCATTTCAACCAAAAGTTTATTCACGCTGACAAGTTTAACACAAAGTACAAA
>CAZSBV010000043.1:0-11767 GCA_964605105.1 uncultured Lachnospiraceae bacterium
GGACAAACGGTTTTCAAGACCGCCTCGTTATGACCACTTCGATACCTCTCCATGTTTATCTTTGCTTTGCGCTTTTTGTCGAGCGCAAAAATGATTCTAGCAAAGATAATTATTTCTGTCAACAACTTTTTTAATATTTTTTAATATTTTTTTCTTTTCTATGATTTCACCAGTAAATTCAAGGTTCTTTCTTCATAAAAATCACTATTTTCGTACAAAAACCTCTGCAATTCTCATATCTTCAGGTGTTGTAATTTTAATATTTTCATAACTTCCATATACAAGATGCACTTTCTGCTTCAAAAAATATTCTACTACCATAGCATCGTCTGTCACAGGAATCGAAGTTTTTATCCCCTGGTTTTCCTGTTCTATTAATATGCTATAGGCTTCTTTTATTAATGGATATTCGAAGGCCTGGGGTGTTTGAATCATCCACACTCTGCTTCTTTCCGGAGTGCTTTCAATGTTCTGTTCATCATCCGCCAGCTTAATGGTATCTTTTACGGGCATACCTGCAACACAGGCTTTATATTCTTTTGCACCTTCTATACATCTTTCAATAATTTCCTGTGTCAAAAAAGGACGAGCCCCATCATGAATCAACACATAATCAGCATCCTGGATTGCCTGCAGACCATGAAATACAGAATGATATCTTTCTTTTCCGCCAGCCACAATCGCTTTTACTTTTGAGAAACCATAGTTTTCTACGATTTCCTTTTTACAATATTCTTCTTCTCCTGCCCCGACAACTAATACCACATCTTCCACAGGACTATCTTGAAAAGCTTTCAGTGCATAATACAGTACCGGTTTATCTTCAATTAACAAATACTGTTTCTGAACTTTACTTTCCATCCTTTTTCCTTGCCCTGCTGCAAGACATACTGCCGCTATTTTTTTCATTCCCATAATATCCTCCAATTACACTCATAACGAAAGCGAGTGTTGCAAAATTTTATTTTACAACACTTACTCTATACTTATATACGTTCTCCTAATTTCAGGTTTGGTACGGCATTCAAATCATAGCCATGACGCACCCCTTTTATATATTCGTAATAAGCTGCTACTCCAATCATAGCTGCATTGTCCGTACAGAAAATCGGAGATGGATGGTAAAAATCAATTCCATTCTCTTCACATGCTTTTTGCATAGCTTCTCTTAAATGCGAATTTGACGCTACACCACCGGCAATGGCAAATTTATCAAATCCATATTTTTTTACCGCACTAATAGAGTGGTCTACTAAAACATCCACCACTGCTTTCTGGAAAGAAGCAGCTACATCCGCCTGGTTAATTTCTTCCCCTTTCATCTGGCAGGAATTCAGGTAATTTAATACCGCAGATTTCAAGCCACTGAAACTGAAATCATATTCGCTTTCTCCCACTTTGGCTCTTGGAAAATGAATCGCCTCCGGATTTCCTTCTCTGGATACTTTATCAATTTTAGGTCCGCCCGGGTAACCAAGTCCAATCGCTCTGGCAACTTTATCAAAAGCTTCTCCCGCCGCATCATCTCTGGTCCGTCCAAGGATTTCATACTCACCATAATCTTTTACTTTTACAAGATGGGAATGTCCACCGGAAACTACCAGACAAATAAATGGTGGCTTCAATTCTTGATTTTCTATAAAATTAGCACTGATATGTCCTTCAATATGATGAACTCCGATCAGTGGCTTTTTCAGACCAAATGCCAACGCTTTTGCAGCAGATACACCTACTAATAATGCTCCTACTAACCCTGGGCCATAGGTCACGGCAATAGCATCTATATCATCAAATGTCATTTCCGCTTCCTGCAAAGCCTGTTCTATGACCTGATTTATTTTTTCAATATGCTTTCTAGATGCAATTTCCGGAACAACTCCACCATATAACGTGTGTAATGCTATCTGAGATGAGATAACATTAGACAAAACTTCTCTTCCGTTTTTAACTACTGCTGCTGCGGTTTCGTCACAGGAGCTTTCAATTGCCAGAATATAAATATCTTTATTTTCTATCACTTTATGTTTCCTCACTGATTTTCTAACTGTCTATGGTTATCTGCCACATCCCATCCATAAATTTTCCAGTGTCCTTCCAAATCCATGCGCAGCAGAAATATTTCTTCTATTGGCTGTATTACGGTTCCCATTCTTACGTTATATGTACAATACAATCTTGCGAATTTATATCCGTCTTCTGTAAACTCATATACATCTGTGCTGGAAGATGTGCTATAGGATGAAATAGAATTCCCCGTTGCTTTAAACGCTTCAATCTCACTTTTTAAATCCTGAAGATACTGCTCTTCCGTTTTATTCGCCGCCAAATCATGGTCGTATAATTCCATAGCTTTCATGGCAAGATCATACAGCTCTTCTTCTGTATATTCTTCATTATAAAAGCATTTGGTAATTTCACTATAATACTTAATTACTTCTTTGGGTGTCTGGGGATAGTTGGTTTCCAGATTTCTGGAAAGAACTTCTTGTACCTTTGTCAGCTGTACATAATCTTCCGGTTTACTTTTCTGCGCTTTCAAATTCATCATGTAATATGCAAGAAGTACACAACAAATTGCTAAAAAAAGAAAAAATGCACCTCTCGGAGTTCTAAATCGCTTCATAACACTTCCCCTTCCTTACTCTTCTTCAAATTTAAGTTCTATGCTCATTCCATCTTTTGCCGCCTTTGAATTTGCAAAAATTGCTTTTACGTCTTTCATAAATTCTTCCGGACGAATCAGCGACGGACTGTAATGTGTCAGCCACATCTGTTCTACCTGAGCTCTTTTTGCCATTTCCGCTGCTTCGTAGAAAGTCATATGTTTATATTCTTTTGCTTTGGCTTTCTTTTCCGGCTCTCCATACATCCCTTCACAGATAAATAAATCTGCATTCTGAGCATGATTTACAATACTTTCTGTTGGTCTCGTATCGGTACAATAGGTCACTTTAATTCCTTTTCTGGCTCCGCCCATGACCATATCCGGAGTATATGTTTTGCCATCTAATTCAACGATTTCCCCCTTTTGCAAACGTCCCCAGTATCTCTTTTCCAAGCCCAGTCCTTCTGCTTTTACAGGGTCAAATTTTCCGGCTCTATGAACAACAATATTATATCCATAACAAATAACGTTATGATTTACTCTGAAACACTGGATTTCAAATCCATCGAAAGCAAATGTCTGGGTACTTTCGGTTATTTCCTGACAAATAATTTCAAAAGGAAGTTCCGGTGCAATTACTCTTAAAGCACTAACTACCTTTGTGAGTCCCTTTGGACCTATCAAAAGCAATGGCTCTGTTCTTTCTGCATTTCCCATCGTAAGCAACATTCCCGGAAGCCCACTGATATGATCAGCATGATAATGGGTAAAGCAAATAACATCGATTGGCTTGGGACTCCATCCTTTTTCCTTCATGGCAATCTGGGTCCCTTCCCCACAATCAATCAAAATACTTTTCCCGTTATAACGTGCCATCATCGAGGTCAGCCAACGATATGGCAAAGGCATCATACCTCCGGTTCCTAACAAACAAACATCTAACATGTAAGTATCCTTTCTCAATTTAATTTGAAATCACTACGCAAAAGGATTATAAAAATTCTTTTGTTTCCGTAATTTCAACCGGATTTTTAAATCCTTCCACAAATTTATCAAAACACGTCTCACATAAGTCGAAACTATAAATATATCCATCTTTATTACTAAAATAATCAAATGAATAATCTATGCCGAAACATCCTTCTTTTAAAATTCCATCTTCCACCAAAAGTTCTTTTCCACATTGATTGCAGCATACTTTGGTTAATTGTGATTCCTGTAGTTCTTTTTCTTTATATTCTCTCATCCTTAGGATTCCTTTCTTTACATTAAGTTATTAAGTCATCCTTAAGTATACAAGGTTGTCTTTAGCATTGTACTGGTAAATTTATCTTTTCCACATGATCAACGCATCTTCTGTCGGTTCTTCATAAAAATTTTTACGAATTCCTTCCGTCACAAATCCAAGGCTTTCATACAAATGAATAGCTGCATCATTACTCTTTCTCACTTCCAGAGTAAAAGCCTCCACTCCCATTTTAGTGCCTTCTTCCATAAGCTTTAAAAGCATCTGCCTTCCGAAGCCTTTTCCTCTCATACTGCCCGCAGTTACTACATTGGTGATTTCTCCATCCCCTACAATATTTCTAAGACCACAGGAAGCAACCACTTCATGATCCCAAATTCCTACTAAATAGCAGGCATCTTTATTTAAAATCATTTCCAGAAAAGATTCTCTGTGCCACGGCATGGAAAATGCCTCTTCTTCCAGAACACATACCTGATCTACATATTCTTCTGTTAAAGGCTTAATTACCAGCTCCACGTTCCATTTCCTCTTTTCGTTCTCTCTCTGCCTGAGACAATCTTAAATAATCCGGCATATGACTTGCTGCATCTTCCATTTTACCGGAATTTGCATAAGAAAATGCTAAAGTACCCACTGCCGCTGCTCTTTGTCTGTTACAGCTTGCAGGTGCAAAAGAGAACGGTACTTTTATTTTTTCTTCCAGCTGTGTTTTAAATACCGGTACACCGTCCCCCAGGAAAATCACTTCTCTACCCATTTCATTAATACAGTCTATAATTTCGTCTAAAGCAACTGCGCACTGTTCTTTCAAAACAGATAATTCATAATTATTTTCTTTTCTTACAAATTCATAGAGCCCGGTATAGGTCTGATTTCTTCGAGCATCCATCAACGGACAGATTACTTTGTCTGTTCCATACATATTAAAGGCAAGACCATCTACGGTAGGAATTCCTATCAAAGGTTTTCCCAGAGCCTGACCTAATCCTTTGGCTGTCGCAGACCCGATACGAAGTCCGGTAAAAGATCCCGGTCCTGCTGCCACCGCAATAGCATCTATGGAATTTAAATCCAATTCTATCATCCGACTTACTTCATCCAACATGGGCAATAGTGTCTGAGAATGTGTTTTTTTATAATTTATGGTATATTCCGCAATACAATTATCATCTTCTAAAACAGCCACACTGGCTACCAGCCCGGAACTGTCTAATGCTAAAATCTTCACTCTTTTTTCCTCACATTTTCATTCCTTATCAGGAAGATCTATTTTATGCTCGAATTTCTTCTATGGTTATTTTTCGATAGTCAAATCCTTTTTCCAAATCTTTTTCTATGGTAATCCGGCGATAATTGGATGGCAGAATTTCTTCAATCAGATTTGCCCACTCAATAAAAGTTACTCCTTCTCCATAGAAATAATCTTCATATCCTATTTCATCCATCTCTTCCACGTCACCAATACGATACACATCAAAATGATAAAATGGAATTCTCCCCTCATCATAGACCTGTACAATGGTAAATGTCGGACTGGATATAGGTTCTGTAATCTCAAGCCCCTTGGCAACACCTTTGGTAAGAGCCGTTTTACCCACTCCCAAATCACCAATTAAAGTGTATACATCTCCCGCTCTTGCTTCCTGACCTATTTTCACACCTAAAGAATAGGTGTCTGCTTCACTAAAACTTTCAAATATCATATAGCCTCCGCTACTTAAGCCTTAATCTTTACTTTTGCTGGCGGCATGTGTTTTGATATCATTTCGATAACCGCCGTTTCGTTTCCTTTTAAATCTTCTCTCGGGAAAATACTTGCATTAAAACGGGATGTATATAAAATAATACTTTTTCCCGTGGAAGTCGCTTTGAACATATGCTCCCACTTCTGAAATTCTTTTGCTTCTCCCTGAGAAATTTCTACACCTTCTTCTGTCATACGATAGTGTAACGGCTCCTTAAACGCAGGCGTATTCAGCATCTGCTGTTTGCTTTTTAAGAACAAAGACCAGGGCATATATACAAGAAGTATGATTCCTGCAATCAGCCAGATCACATATCCGGTCACTGCAAATCCTACCAGCATAAGTGCGCCTACTACCGTTCCTAACATACCTTGAAAACTGCTATATGTGTGGTGTAACATATAATCATATAATACCTTAGAGTTCACTTTAACGTCAAATTCTAATTCCATCTAACTTCTCCATTTCTAAATTTCTTTTTCTGATACCGCCCATTATATACCACATTTTCTTTTCCGTACAGAGTTTTTATCTTTCCTGTTATACAATAACTTTTTGTCATAAACCCTTTTCTCCCTGCGTATGATATATCAAAGGAGGAGTACATTATGAACAAAAAAGCTAAAATTGTAGTCTTACATATGAAAGAATTGATATATACAGGGCTTTTTTTAATCTTAGGAATTTTATTCGTGGTAATTATTGTCCTTATGTTTTCTGGCAAAAACTCTGAGTCCGTGGCAAACAGTCTGTATACTCCCGGACAATATACCACCACTCTTACTTTCAATGGAAACGTTGTGGATGTCAAAGTCACTGTGGATGAAAATTCCATCACTTCCATTAATCTGGATAACCTGGAAGAATCGGTTTCTGTTATGTATCCCCTGATGGAACCGGCTCTGGAAGAACTTTCTGCTCAAATCATAGAGACACAGTCTTTAGATAATATATCTTATGCCGAAGACCGTCAGTATACCTCCATGCTTCTTCTGGATGCCATTGCTTCTTCCTTGGAGCAGGCCAGAAACCCCGAAGAACACACTTCTTCTGATGAATAACGCCATTTTTTATTCCTTCTTTTATTATGAAAACACGAGGCTCGCCCAACAGCTACAGCCTCGTGTTTCTCTTTGTCGTATATCTAATTAAATTTCTATTGTATCTAATTGTTTCAACCAGATATCCGCCACAGCATCGGAAGGCATACGCAAATCCCCTCTTGGAGAAACGGATACGCTTCCCACCTTTGGTCCATCCGGCAGACAGGATCGTTTGAACTGCTGTGTAAAGAAACGGCGGCAGAATGTTTTCAGCCATTTTAAAATGATTTCTTTTTCATATTGTCCTTCAAAAGAATCTACTGCAATACGATAAATCTTGGCAGGCTCATAACCAAATCTCAACATATAATACAAGAAGAAATCATGAAGTTCATAAGGACCTACCAGATCTTCTGTTTTCTGGGCAATCTCGCCATCTACCGGTGGCAGTAATTCCGGACTTACCGGAGTATCCAGCACGTCTAACAGAATCGCTTTTAATTCTTCTTCCTGACAAGTATCTGCATAGTATTTTACCAGATAACGAACCAGCGTTTTAGGCACACCTGCATTTACACCGTACATGGACATATGGTCTCCGTTATAGGTCGCCCATCCCAGTGCCAATTCTGACATATCGCCGGTACCGATTACCATTCCATTTTCCCGGTTAGCAATATCCATCAATACTTGAGTTCGTTCTCTTGCCTGACTATTCTCATAAGTCACATTGTGATTATGTTTGTCATGTTTGATATCTCTAAAATGTAGCGATACGGATTCTTTAATATCTACTTCTTCCAATACAGTTCCTAACGCCACTGCCATTTTGCATGCATTGTCATAGGTTCTGTCTGTAGTTCCAAAACAAGGCATGGTAACAGAGCGAATCTGATTTCTTGGAATTCCAAGCATATCAAAAGCTTTGGCAGTAACTAACAGTGCCAAAGTAGAATCCAACCCACCGGAAATTCCTATGATGGCATGACCACAATTTGTATGTGCCAATCTCTTTTTCAAGCCACTTGCCTGAATTCTGAAAATATTTGCCAAACGAATCTCTCTTTCCTGCGGATTGCTTGGAATAAAAGGCATACAGGAAAATTTTCTATCCAGAATACACTCTTCTGCTTCTATATGGAATTTTACATTCACATAATTTCTATCCCGATTTTCAAAGGTATTCTTACGCACTCTTTCATGCATCAAGCGGAATATATCAATATCCTGCCAAAGAATTTCTTCTTCAAAATCATAACTTTCTGATAACACATTTCCGTTTTCAGCAATAATTTTATGTCCAAAAAATACCAGATCCTGCGTGGATTCTCCCTCTCCTGCCCCGGACATAATATAACCGGCCGCCAATCTTTTGCTGGTTGTTGCTACCGCAGTTCTTCGGTACTCGTCTGCAGCCACCATTTCTCCCGAAGCTGATAAATTAACAATCATTGTAGCTCCTGCCATCACATGTTCCTGTGATGGCTGTGTCACAGCAAATAAGTCTTCTCCGATTTCACAGCCTACTACCAATTCTTCCTGAGTATCTGCTTGTAAAAGAATCTTATTCCCAAATGGAATTTCGTAACCAAACGCAGGTACATATTCCAAACATTCCTCTGCCGGAGCAAAATAGCGTAATCCATCTCTGTCACCAAAGTTTGTAACATGTGTCTGAGGAACTAACGCTAATACTTTTCCCTGATTTATTGCGGCTGCCACGTTATATAATCGATTTCCTTTTTTCCATGGAAGTCCTACAAAAATCAGAGCATCAATTTTTTCTGTTGCCTGCGCAAGCCATTCCAAAGCATTCTTACTTTCTTTGATCAAAATGTCCTGTAAAAACAAATCATTGCTGGTAGCTCCTGTAAGGGAAAGTTCCGGAAGAACAATAATCTTTGCTTTTTTGTCTGCACACTTTTCAATCACATCCAAAGCTCTCTGGGCATTAAAATGAGGATTTGCCACTTTGATGCGCGGGGTTGCTGCTGCTACTTTTACAAAACCATGCTGCATAAAATTTACCAGCCTTTCTATATTTTCTAGTTTGTGCTATTTTAAACAGTAACGTGTTCTCTAATATTATCTTTTTACTTTCTTTAAAATTTCTTTTAATTCATCTACGCTGAATATATAATTTGTATTACAGAAATGACAATTCATTTCAATTTCTTTGCCTTCATCAATCAGTTCCTGCAAATCTTTTTTTCCGATACTGATTAATGCTTTTTCTACTCTGTCCTTGGTACAATTACAATAAAATTCTATCGGTGTAGTATCTGTAATTTCAACATCAAAACCATTTAACAGGATTTCCAGAATCTGTTCCGGACTCTTTCCGTCTTCAAACATTTTTGTGACAGAATCGACACCTTTTAAATTCTCCTCCAATTTAGTAATGACACTATCGTCAGCAAACGGCATCAACTGTATAATAAAACCTCCTGCCTGTTTTACTGTATTAGTCTCTTTATCCATCAGAACTCCCAAACCTACAGAAGATGGCACCTGCTCACTGGTAGCAAAATAATAAGTCAAATCTTCTGCGATTTCACTGGTCTGTAAAGCTACCTGTCCTACATATGGATCTTTTAATCCCATATCTTTAATTACACTTAATACTCCCAGACCTACGGCACCTGCTACATCCAGCTTGCCTTTGCTATTAGCAGGAATCACTACTTCCGGTACCTTTGCATATCCTTTTACACGTCCTTTCGAGTCCGCGGTTACAGTCATTCCCTGCATAGGACCGCTGCCGTTTACCTGTAAGGTCAAAATATCTTTTTCCCCTTTTAACATGCTTCCCATCATGGTCCCTGCTGTCAGCAGACGTCCTAAGGCAGCTGTTACTACAGGACTGGTATTATGTGCCTCTCTGGCTGTTTCCACTACATCTTTTGTTTTGACTGCAAAAGCACGAATTTGTGCATTAGCAGCAATTGCTCTTACTAAATAATCTGACATTTTCTCTCTCCTCTACTTGCCGCTTTCCCTGGCAATACAATAGATTCTCTCACTTGTTTCGGTAACCTCTTCGTGTGTATCCGCGTCGTAAGCTGCCACATATTCCATACCGGCTTGTTCCAGTGCTTTTTTCATCTGTTCTAAACGGTATCCACGCTGAAAATGATTTTCTTCAAACTTACGGAAACGTTCGTCCTCTTCTCTTACGAAAATTGTAAGGTCATATTCGTTGATTTCCTCTTCCTCATGGTAATAATTTTCCCATATAAAACTACAGTCTTCCCTATTTTCTGCAATGGTAGCATCTCCAATAATTTCCTGATACTTATAAACAGTATTAAAATCGAAAATAAAAATTCCTTTGGGGTCTAAATAATTATTTACCAATTTAAAGGTCTGTACCAGTTCTTCTTCTTCCAACAAATAATTCAAAGAATCGCATACACTGATAACGGCCCCTACCGTACCATATAATTCAAATTCACGCATATCCTGTAAAAGATACAAAATATTCTCCCCGGAATGTTCTCTTTTTTCCATGGCAATGGCTAACATCTGAGATGAATTATCCACCCCAATCATATCATAGCCTTCCTTTGATAGCATCTCTGTTAATGTTCCGGTCCCACATCCTAAATCCAGAACTAATCCTTTTGGTACTTTATATTCTTCCAGAATCTGAACTAAAAATTCACACCATTCCTCATAAGGAGTCTCATCCATAAAAGTATCATATACGTCCGCAAAATCTGTATAAGCTTCCATTCTTTATCCTCTAAAATTTCTCTTGCACTTTATCTTTTCCATATTTGAGTATTCATTGCATAACTTACTGTCGCTTTGCAATATACTGCTTCAAAAATGCCAATAACGCATTCATTTCTTCATCTGTACCAATAGAAATTCTCAAATAATTATCGATTCGTGGTTTCTTAAAGTAACGCACGAAGATATTTTCCTTTTTACAGGCTTCAAAAATTTCTACTGCCGGAATACTTTCATGAGTTGCAAAAATAAAATTGCTCATGGAATCCGGGAAAGAAAATCCCAGTTCTTTTAACTCTTTTTTTACTCTTTCTCTGGTAGCAATTACTTTTTCCACAATGTCTTTGAAATAGACATCATCTTTTACACAGGCTACACCCATGGCAATAGATGTCTGGTTCATAGTATAGGAATTAAAAGAAAATTTTACATCATTCAAATATTGAATCAATTTTTCATTTCCGATGGCAAATCCGATTCTCATACCTGCCATGGCTCTGGACTTGGAAAAAGTCTGAACCACCAGAAGATTCTCATACTTTTCCAACAAAGGAAGCGCACTGACTCCGCCGAAATCAATATAGGCTTCATCCACCATCACTACTACATCCGGGTTGGCTTTTATGATTTCTTCTACCGTATCTAAATCTTCTAATACCCCTGTCGGTGCATTAGGATTTGGAAAAATAATTCCCCCGTTTTCTTTTTTATAATCTTCAGGATGGATTTTGAAATCAGAAGTTAAGGCAATTCTTTCATAGGGAATTCCAAACAATTCTGCCCATACATCATAGAATGAATAAGTGATGTCCGGAAATAAAATAGGCTTATCACTGTTAAAGAATGTCATGAATGCATTGGCAATGACATCATCCGATCCCACTCCTACAAATACCTGTTCTACTTTCACTTTATAATAATCTGCCAATGTCTGCCTTAAATCTGTCACTGCCGGGTCCGGATAAAGGCGCATGCAGTTTGCAGATAAATTCTGCAACGCTTCCATTACTTTTGGACTCGGTGGATAAGGACATTCATTGGTGTTCAATTTTATCATTTTTTCTGCCTTTGGCTGTTCTCCCGGAACATAAGGCACCACTTTTCTTACATTATTTTCCCAACTCATTTTTCTATTCTCCTGTTATATCAAACGCTAGCATCCGAAGAAACATTCCAGTGGAATGTTCTGTCGGTGCATCGCAAAGCGTATACTGTTCATGTGGGAACAGTATACTATAGCTGTCTTGAAGTTGCAATGTAGTTTTTGACAGTAATTTGGGCAGATAATCTCACTTCGGTGTGGTATTTGTCCGCAAAATTGATATGTATTTTCTCCCCTTTTCTAAGCTTGTGAAACCACGATTGAGAGATGATTTTATATTTTGTAGTA
>CAZSBV010000044.1:0-11547 GCA_964605105.1 uncultured Lachnospiraceae bacterium
CCTTTTTCATCAGATACTATTTGCCTGTTTTACAATTTTTTCAAAGATAGACTCTATTAGTTTTGTTAACTGTTCTTTGAAAATAATTACTAAGCTGATAAGAACTACAATAATTAAAATAATTTCTACCGTCCCCATCCCATCTTCTTCTCTTAAAAAATCTTTCCACGTTTTTAGCATAATTGCTCCTCCTTTAAAATTAATTTGTTGCTTTCATATACTGCCTTTATACATCTGATCTTTATTTAAAAATTCATTCTCCCTTATAATTGAAATGAAAACAGCGCCGGGACCATGATAAATACCATCACAATTCCTAACATGATCATCATGGGAAACAACAATTTTGTTCCCATTTCTTCTCCCTTTTTCTGTATCTGTCTTCTTTGTTCTTCACCTGCCTTCTGGGCTTCCTTCCTTAAAGTATCTAAAATACTGCTGCCCCCTTTTTGCAAATGTTGTACCAAAAGACCGGATAGTTTTTTATAACAAGAAAGATTACATCTATTTCCTAACAATCCATAAGCTTCTTTTTCCGGCAATCCATTTTTCATTTGTCTGCAAATATAAGCCAACTCGGTATATAAGTATCTTTGGTTTTTCTCCTGCTTCTTTTTTTCATCTTCTACAATCCGAAAGATTGCTCCATGAATACTCATTCCCGCTTCCAAAAGTAAAATCAATTTGGAAATAAATTCCGGAAAATCTTCTTGTAATTGTTCTTTTCTTTTTCTTGCCTGCGTATAAATTTCTCTATCCTTTTCATAACAAATAAGAGGAATTATAATAGCGAAAAGAATTCCTAAAATAAGAGCTGAATTTCCCGGCACATATCTCCACTGCAAGGAGGTTTTCTCAAACGTTTCCGGCAGATAAAATTCTTCCTCTTCTCTTGTTTGCCCCTCCTGCTTCTTTAATTCTTCTTCCAAAGATACTCTAAATGCCTTGGTTTCCGTAGTAATTACATGAACAGGTAAACTGTATTGTTTTTCCCAATCTTCATATTGAAAAATAGCTGTCAATTCAACTACTTCATTGATACCTTCGGAAGAATATAGTATATGTCCCTCTTCATCCATTATCTGCGAATTGGAATTTTCCCACTTTAATAAGAACGGATACCCTTCCATTTCCTGCACCAGACATAAATCGGATACAACCAGGTCCAAACTTTCATTCTCATTTTTTATGTAAGACGGTAACTTCTCACAGGCATCTAAAAAAAGTCGTTCCAACTCTTCTTCGGAATACTCCTTTGGATACAATTCCAAATGCACATCTTCCCATGTTCCCTCTTGTGTTTTCATCTGTAAAGAAATCTCTTCTTTTCCACTTCCCACATCATTTCTAAGAATTGTATTATTCTCTAATTTACTATTCTGTATATCACTGACTACACTTAAAGAAACTACAAGAACCGACGCCATGATTAACAAAAAGATTTCTCTTTTCTTTTTTGCCGTATATTCTTTTTCCAGTTTCCTTGGATCCTGCCCTACATAGACTTCAGAAAAAGCTTTTACCATCTGTTCTCTACTCATTTTCCTATCCTTTTTATTTCAGATTTCCGTAATTTTCTCTGCCATTAAAAATGCAAATACATATGCTATTAGACAGACTGACATAATGACAATTCCTACCACATTATGATATAAAACATCAAAATATCCTTTGGATGTCATATCCATATAAAGAAGAATTAAGAAAGGAATCATACACATAATCCTACTTTCTTGCTTTTTTCCATGAATTAAAGTTTCTATTTCCTGTTTTAATTCCATTCTCTGATTAATACCTGCAATAATCTTCATAATAACGTCTGTCCATCCACTTCCGGTCTTACAGGCAATGGAATAAATATTTGCAAATTCTTCCAAAGAACTCCCCGAACATCGCCTGCCTATATCCCATAACAGATGCTCCAAATTGTCTCCATTGGCTAAGCCCTTTTTTATGCCGTCTAACTCTCTTGCCATATCGCTGGATTTTCCATAAACACTCACGATATATGAGTAACTTTCTGCAAAAGCATTTTCCATGGAATAGCCTGACTGAAGATTGGTCTGTATAGATTGCAGACTTTCTTTAAACTGTTGTTCCAAAAAGCACTTTCTTTTTCTGCCTATCTTTTTCATTTTTTCTTTTCTATAAAACCAGATTCCGGGCGAAAGAATAAAAATTGCCCAATAGCTTCTATAGAAAAAGTATGCAAATACGCAAACTATCGTAAGACCTTCTATAAAACACCGTAATTCTGCTTTGATATCAAAACCGGGAGTATTGTAATTTGTCTTTTTATTTCTTGGATTTTTCTTATTAATAAGGATAATTGATTCCGGCAGTTTCCATTTTATAAATGTGAATAAGCTCTCCAACCCTTTCTAATTTCCCTTCTACTTTTTCACTTTTCTTTTCCGATGTTTCCCGAAATCGGAACAGTGCATTTACCAAAATCTCATCCTTCTCTATCCCACAGATTTCTGAAATCTCAATGACTTTCCTGCTTTTATCCCTTAGTCTCCCCAAATGCACTATCATATCCACTCCCGATGCAATCTGTCTTCGAATGGCACTGATTGGAAGTGGTGCCGCCATTAATATCATATTTTCCAATCTTATCAACATATCTTTGGCACTATTAGCATGGGCGCTGGACATACTTCCATCATGTCCGCAATTCATGGCAGAACCAATCATATCGAAAGCTTCTTCCCCTCGAACTTCTCCTACGACAATTCTATCGGGACGCATACGCAAAGAAGTTTTTATTAAATCACGAATAGTAATTTCCTTACCTCCTTCTAAATTGGCATTTCTGGTTTCCATACGGATCAGATTTTCAATGCCTAATATCTGAAGTTCTGCGCTGTCTTCAATGGTAATGACTCTCTCATCTTTCGGAATGTATTGAGATAAGGCATTCAAAAAAGTTGTCTTTCCACTTCCGGTTCCCCCGCTGACAATAATGTTGTATTTTGCCTTTACAGCTTTCTTTAAAAAAGCAACCGCTTCCTCACTGACTGCCTCCATTTCCTTTAATTTTTCCATGGTTATTGGTTGATCCGGGAATCTTCTTATCGTCAGAATCGGACCATTCAATGCGATAGGATATAGGACCACATTTACTCTGGCTCCATTTTTTAATCTGGCATCTACAATAGGAGTCGATTCGTTTACTACCCTGTTGCAGTCGGAAACAATTTGATTGATTACCCGCAATAATTTCTCCTGAGATTCAAATTTTAAATCTACCTTATGAAGATTTCCTTTCTTTTCGACAAAAATTGCTTCCGGACCATTTACCATAATTTCTGTGATTTTCTCATCCTCAATTAAATCCTGTAAAACATCCAGTTTTCTTAAAGAATCAAAAATCTCCTTTCCTATCTGCTTCCTTCTGGAAAGTGTAAAATTGTAATTTTTTTCCTTCTCCAATAAATATTTGCTGATCAGGTCTTTTAACTGCTCATCGCTCAATTCTTCCCCAAAATCTAAATCATTCATAATTCTCTTTTGTAATTGTTTTGTAATCTCTTCTTCTTGTTTTATCTGCATAACTTATTTTAAATCCTCCTCTATCCTTTCCCGCACATATTCTGCCAGTTCTGTATAGGTCAACTGCAACAATCCCGGTGGCAGATTTTTAATGGCAGGAATGGTACAATGTTTTGTCTTTTTCCAAATGTCCTCATAATTACTCTTTCTTAACACTTCTTCATATTGGGCAATTTTTGCCATGGCAAATCCATCTTCACGACTTAAGGTATAGACCACATCACATAATCTTAAAATATCAAATAATCCCTGAACCGCATCGGACAGATCCAGAATTAAATACTCATAATCACTGCCTCTCTCGATTTCCTGAAACAATTGAATCCATTCTTCCTGACTGACGGAAATAAAATCCAGAAAGGAATCAAAAGGCGGTAAAATATCTAATTCTCCTGCCCGCTCAGTCATACTACCCATGCGATATATAAATTTCTCTTTGGAATTTTGAAGATAATAAATTAATTCAGACATATCTGACTTAAAATCTTTTTGAAGAAGTCGATCCAATCCGGAATAACTCTCCATATTCAGATATAATACTTTGTGTTTTTTACTTAAGAGCTGACCTAAAACAAAGGAAAAAGAAGTTTTTAGACATTTCCCTACCGGAGAGTACACTCCGATCAGTTTTAATTCCTTACTGTCTACCACGGCTCGTCCAAGAATTCCTTCTAAGGCAATCCAATCCAACAGTTCTTTTATGATTTGTTCCGACGATTGGTATTTATATAAGATTTTTACATCTTTATATTCTTTTCCATAATCCTCTCCCAATATTATCAAGTGATCAATGGGAAGCTTCCTGATTTCCTCTGAGAAATTTTTTTCGGCTATCAAAGCAACTGAAATCGGATAATGAGCAGAATACTCTTTTAAAGTTCTTTCAGAAGTAAATAACTGAACCCGAAAAGGAAATCCTTTTTTATTACTAAAATAATCTACTAGCTGATATGCATATTCCGCTTCGCTATCACAAACGGCTAATATATGATTCATTTACAAAACACCTCCCACTTGAAGTAATACACTGATAAAAATCGGAATTGCTAAATGAATTTTGGATTGATCTTCTTTTTGATTGGAAATTTGTTTTCCTTTAGAAGCTGAATAATAATATTGAAAATGTCCTAAAGATAAACACTCCTTCAGATAAGAAAACAGATAAGTCATCCGTTCTAAAAAATTCTCATAACGCATGAAAAATATTATTGAAACTACCGCACCTAACACAAACGTCATAAAAATGCAAAATATAGTTTCCATAAAAGTAAAATAGAATCCTAACATAGAAAATAATTTGATATCGCCGGCTCCTATTACACCGATTTTATAAAGCGGAAATAAGATAATGACCGGAAATAGAACTCCCGGAATATGATAAATCATATCCTGATAATACAACAATCGAATCATTCCATAACAACACCCTATAAAAACAAGAATATTGGGAATTTTCCCGCGGTAAAAATCCAGGATGGCCGCCAGAAATAACAACAATACTAATATAATCAGTATCTTCACCTTCTCTCTTTTATGAACTTGTACCATTTGATAAAAACTTTGACTTTAACTTAAGAATCGTTTTTAGAAATTTCTAAAAGGAGGTTGTCTTATAACAACCCTAAGATTTTTTAATTTGTGATTGTGAGTATATACTCTATTTTTGCATTTGTCCATAGTGGTTTTAAAAAAATATAATTTTTGTCAATTTTTCACAACATGGTGTAAATTTTGATTCCAAAAAGCAGGATAACCCCTGGAAATCCAAGGATTCCGCTTGTCAAAACACTCCCTAAATTTAAGCCTATGGCAAAAGGATAACCTATCGATTCCATCCAATAATTCATTCCAAAAATAAATAAACTTCCCGCAACACTTCTTAAAACAAAATTTAGAATTAAATTTGAATTTGTCTTTACTGCCATGATCATCATTACAATTGCCAAAACTGCAATAATAAAAAATGCTCCCTGATATATCTCCATACTGCCTCCTGACTTTCTAACCAAAATATCTCTACATACCTGATACCCTCTGTTTCTAATATGTATTGACCCAGCGATACTTACATGCATTATTACTACATTCTATGCACATAAAAGAAAAAAATAACATGTATATATTTTGTAGGAACTGACTATACTTTCATAAGAAGATTTATATCTGAGGTTATGGGGCCTATACAAAACCCAAATTATATAAGGAGCAGATGTATTTTTCATTACATCCATTAAAAATATGAAATTAAATTTATCTCTCTCACCCCGTCCTGAATGTAAAGAAATACCAAAGACTCTGAGGGAATGTATTCTGGAAGATTTAGAAAAGACCAGATATGAATTGGAGACTGCTTACTGTGGTTTTGATAATGTTACCGATCCGGATCTTATTGATTGTTATATCTACGAAGTAAATGCTGTTATGAAAAGATATCGTTATCTATTAAATCAGGCAGCTGCTCTTTCGCAGCTGCCTGAAGAAGAAACTACCTCCTTAGACGCGGAATCCGCGGTCGGCGCCCTGGTCGGATAAATCGACATTCAAACTTGTCTTTCCATAAGTCAGACCTGCATATACGGTCTGGGTATTTTCCATAATAGGAGCGGAAGTATCCTGTGCAGATACCTGTTCATATGATTCTTTCAGCTCCTGAATCATTTGCATCACCGGCAATACCAGTTCTTGTTTATTCTGTACTGCGGCTGTAGTAAGTTCTCTTTTGTAAAAGAAATATAAGCCTTTTAAAATTCCTGCAATTTCATATTCCATATGTAAAGAATTTATTAATTCATCAATGCAGTCTTTGGCACGTTCAATGTTCCACTTGTATTCTTTATAATCATTTCTTTCAAAAGCTTCTAAAGAATCTTCCAGATAAACCAGAACCATATCGTAAAGAATCACTACTAACTGTGTTTTATTAGCACGTGTAATTCTCAAAGTAAATTCCTGTTTCTTTTCTTTTTTCATGTCCTATTCCTTTTCTTAAAAAACTGACCTTATTATCATGAATTTACATAATTACTGTAACAACTGTAATACCTGAGATGGTCTTTCGTTTGCCTGTGCCAGCATAGAAGTTGCAGCCTGGGAAATTACCTGATAACTGCTGTATTTTGTCATTTCAGTTGCCATGTCAACATCCATAATTCTGGAATAAGCACTGGTCATATTTTCACTGGTAACATCCAAATTGGTTATCGTATGTTCCAGACGATTCTGGTATGCACCAAGAGAACTACGAATGCTGGATACAAAGGAAATAGCATTTGCAATTTCATCAATAGCTTTTCCTGCACTTTCCGCTGTCAACACGTTGGTATGAGCAAGGCCTAAATTTTTCTTGGTAATAGGAGGCATACAAAGCTCCACTGTCTGATTTTCGTTTGCTCCAATCTGAAGAGTCATGGAACCGATACCGGTTAGGTCTAAATCTATTCCATAAAGTTTATATTCCTGTGGATTTCCCAATTGGTCTTTAAAATTATCACCATTTTCATCATTCAGTGTCTCTGTATTAATTGTAACTTTAATCTCGAATCCATCTGCTGCCGTAATTGTAATTTCATCATATTGCGCTGTAATTGTAAAATTTGTGATTTCATTTCCATCAGGATCTTTAATCGCTGGTCTTGTAATTGTCTGTGTCGAATCGTTTGGATCCGGTCCTGTCCATGATTCTATGGTTGTTTCGTCTGTCAGATTTCCTTCTTCATCAAATTTGCAAATTATATTTCCAAACTCATACTTTCCATAAGTCATACCCTCTTTGTAATAATCAACTGAAACACTGATACAATTAGAATATCCCTTCAAATCAAAACTTCCATCTAACAGGTTCTGACCATTGAACTGTGTGGTCTGACCGATTCTTTCAATCTCATCATTCAAAGCCTGAAGCTCTTCATCTATCATTCCTCTGTCGTCATCTGTTAATGTTCCATTGGATGCTTTCACTGCAAGTTCATTCATTCTCTGTAAAATATCATGAACCTCTGACATAGCTCCATCTGCAATCTCTACAATTGAAATACCATCGTTGGCATTATCTCCTGCCACATCCAATCCTCTTAACTGCGCATTCATTCTTCTGGACATTGCCAGTCCTGCTGCATTATCCTTTGCGTGATTGATTTTATAGCCGGATGATAAACGTTCCAATGATTTGGATAATGCCGAATCGTTTCTTGCCAACGCATTATTTGCAATCATGGAAGATACATTATAATTTATAATCATTCCTTAAGCCTCCTTAATTCCTTTTACATAATAAATAAATTCTTTTGCTACTTTGTACAGTAAGGAAACATCCACGTTTCCATCCCGCTGTTTTTTCTCCGGAGTATTAATATCTAACTTCTCATTTACACCGAAAAATAATGATTTTACTTCTGTCTTTGTTTCTTTTAAAGCCTCTGTCAAAGCCGATTGCAGACTGCTCATATGAGCTTCTAAGATTTCTTTTCCATCCATATGATCTGTCAAAATAGAACCTTCCAATCCATCATCCATTTCTACAAATCTGGCTTCCACTTTCCCAAGCATTTCCGTTTCAAAAGTAATTTTTACTTCTCTTTGCTCCTTTGTTCCCTGAACAACTTTCAAATTAATAGAAGTAACTTCATCTCCTATCTGTACCGGAATCTCATAATTTTCTTCCTTCGCCAGATTAGCTGCAACAGAAAGTTGTTTATAGGTGGATTGTAATTCTTTAACATCCAAATATCCCACACTATCTTGTCTCATGGATTTTGCTAACACATCTTTTGTATGAAAAATCATTTTGTCAAAAGAATCCTCACGACTTTCTTCTTTTTCTATAGAATCAAGAAAATCTTCAGCCTTTTTTAAAATACTTTCTTCCTGTCTGCTAATTTCTCTTCCGCTAAGCTCTTCTTCTAATTCCACCATCTTTTTAAATGTGGAACCTCTTTTGCCTGTTAAGACCATACAACTTTGTAAATTGTCTAAAGTCACCGGCTGATGATATGTTTGCAAATAATCCTTTTGAGCTTCCGATGTCTTGGATATTTCACGAATTTCTTCTAACTGAGTCTCGACAAATTGCTTTTCCTGAATTTCTGTTTCCTTAAGCTCCTGAACTTCTTTCAAAACTTGATCTAATGTCTTTTGGCTTTTTTCAGATACCAATGCAATTCGAACTTTTGAAATTCCCATTTCAATCTGATCTGAAATAGAGCTGCCATTCTTATTCACTTCACTGACAATACCCAAATCATCATCTACTATTATATCTGTATGTTTTGCTTTTTTAGTTCTGACAGCCGTCAACAAATTAGAAAAGTTAATTTCCGCATTCTGGTTCAAAAGACTTCCTATCACTGCCCCATCGCTTTTTTCTATCTGACGGAACAATCGATACACTCCAATATATGCTTCTCTCTCTGCTGCTGTAATTCCTTTTTTCTTTTCCAGTTTATATAGAAACTCACTGTATTTTTCTGTATCATTTATAAAATCATTTTCCTGCTCTTTAATATATTCATCTATTTCTTCCATAGACATTTCCAATGGATTTTTTCCTTCACGAATCATTTCCAAAGTTAAGCCGGGTTTCATTTTTTCAATGATAGTTCTTACTTGCTTATCTGCTTTTTTTATTTTTTCCAAATTATCTTCTGTAATAGATATTTGATTATATCCCATAATACGAATAGCTCTTCGGTTAGATTCATTAATTTCCAAATCCATATCCTGTAAAATATCGTCTACATTACGAAAAGCTTTTTGTATATTTTCGCCTAAATCTGCTCTTGGTGCAGTCATAATGGTCTCATATGTACCTTTTGCCTGTTCATATTGGGATTGCAGACGTTTTCCTTCCTGTACTACATTAGCAAGAACAGCCTTTTCCATAAAGGGAATCTTGCCTATTACCGAAATCGGCAATGTCGGTAATTCTCTTAAAACCGCTCCGGTCTTTGAAAAAATCTCTGCTTTTTTCCCTGCATCTTCAGTGCCCCACAGGCTTTCATTTAAATCCTTAATTGCCGAATCCAGATGTGTAATTAAATCTTCCATAGAAGCAGTTTCTAATTGAACACCTGACTGCAATAATTTTACATTTGCTTCTACCGTCATTTTCAAACGAACTTCTTCCAAAGTTTTACGTGCCTGAATCTGCGGAATGCTGTATCCCAATTTCGGGTCATAACTTTCCATATTTTTTAAATTACATTCCATATGATTATTTACCGCATAATCCACTGCTTGAAATGTAATCTTATGATATCTGTTATAAATATTGCAGGCTTCTTTATAAATCCCATCATCTTCTCTGTTCAGATTTACACTAAATGGAGACGTTCCTTCTCCAATTGCCAAAGCCGCTTGTTTTATTACCTGTTTTATATCCAGAGGGAAAGTAACATCTTTAATATTCTGTAAAATACAAATATTTTCACCGGTTACGGGAAGCCCTTTTTCCAACAACCATTTGCCGCCTTCCAAAGTTTCTTTGGTTACTTCCAGCCCATCAGATATAATTCTATTCTTAATCTGTTTTTCAATTTGGCTGTAATCTTCTTCCGAAATATTTGTTTTGCGTATCCCTGCCGTATCCGTACCCTGTCTGCTGTATGCATTGGAAGCATATCCTGTTATTCTGCCTGACGGTCTGTTTATATTAATACTGCTGTGTTGCGCCTTATATAAATTAGCAATAGTAGGTTCCATTTTCTGACTTACCATATAAGCCATAGTTCCTTCACCGGGCGCTTCCATAATCAACGCCTGATCCACTACTTTATCAATCTGTTCCAGATTCTCTTCTGTTACGGGAGCATCCGCATAAGACAATTCCTTGGCAATGGTTTCTGCATATCCACTGTTACCCGTGATTTCTGTAATTTTTTCCACAGAAAGATTGTCATTATACCCTTTAATATGGGTTCCTGCCTGCGCCAACACCGTTTTAATCTTATCTAATATGGTAACCACCTGCTCCGGCTCCATTTTAGACACATCGAATCCTTCTTCTTTCATTTTTTGAAAATCAGAGGCGGACATGGAATTAGACATAACTGTCAAGAAATCTCGTTGAACAGCTAAATATTCTTCACTCCCCACTGCATCTTTTATCTTCTCTGCAACAGTTCCCTGATCCCCATACTTAAAATCATCTTTTGTTTTATCGGTAATATCTACCAATGTCTGTCTGTAGGTCGATCTTGTTCCTTGAACTCTTTCTTTTGTTTCCAAAGAACTATCTAATCCTTGTGAAGTTTTTTCCGCATTTTTTGACATTAAATTATGCCAGTCAAAATTTATTTTCATATTAATCACTTCATTTCAAATTATTGATTTATTAACTGTAATACAGAGTTTTTACTTTGATTTGCCTGGGCAAGCATTGCTTCCCCTGCCTGCATCATGATTTGAATATTGGAATATTCAACCATGGCTTTTGCCATATCTGTATCCCTGATGACTGCTTCTGCTGCAGTCGTATTTTCAGCCGTATTTCTGTTAATATTAGCTGCATGTTCTAATCTGTTTTGTTGTGCACCGATGCGTGTTCTTATTTCTAATGTAGTTGCTATTGCATTTTTTACTTTTTCAAGACTTTTCTCTGCTTCTTCGATAGGATCTACCTTAATTGCAGCAATTCCCAACGCTTTTGTATCTACAACTCCCGTACTAATAACGACAAAATCTCCGACTTCTCCACTCATCTGAATCCGCATTCCTTCTTGGAGCATTGTACCGGGATTATAAATGTTAGATGTATCACAAAAATATGCCCATTTTTTATTTTGGTCGGACCACGGATTTGGGTCAATATCATATATCAGCAAATTATTAGTAGTCTTATCATTAGCAAACTGAACATGTCCGCCTATTGCAGAATTCTTCAAACTATTAACTATATACTCATTAAACTTATTCGCATTATCAAAATGGTCACCCGTGTTACCATCCTTAAGACCAATTGTAATTACTTTTTGTACATTAGGTGACGGAGTTTGATCA
>CAZSBV010000045.1:0-11487 GCA_964605105.1 uncultured Lachnospiraceae bacterium
TGGAACGAAAACACAGGTCAATGCGACGGAAACGGATGGCAGTGTAAGCGGTGGAAATATAACTCTGGATAATCAAGTAATGACGATATCTGATAGCTGGAATATCAAAGTTAATTATAGTTCTGATGGTGTAATTGTAGGAATAGGAAGTGCAGAAGGTTTAGGCAGCGGTGCGACCGTAGTAATTTCTACGGATATACAACCAACGAAAAATAATTGGACCTTTGAAGGATGGCTATATGAAGAAGTTCTTTATGGAACAGGGGAAGATTCCATTTTGATTACGGATTCAACGATTACAGAGGTAACATTAGAGGCACAATGGAGAGCCGATCCGGCAAAGATCATATATATGACAGATGGAGTTACATTTGAAGAATCTGAAGTGACTCATGAAGTAATTGAAAATTTAAATTTCTCGATAAAAACAATCGAGAAAATTCCTACAAAGGAAGGATATACTTTTAATGGTTGGATATATAATGGAAATCCTGTAACTGCAGACACGGTATTTTCATGGAATGATTTTGCAGGAGGAACCATTAACCTTAAAGCAGACTGGACGGAAGAATGGGATGGTAAATCCATATCAGAAAGTGGGAAAACCTATTCATTAAACAAAGATACTTCTTATACATTAGATAGTGGAACATGGACAGTAAACAGCGACGGTTACAGTTATACCGGAGGAACTACCTTCTATGTAGGGACTGACGGGAGCTATACGTTTACTAAAAATTAAAAGAGTGCAGGAGTTTTTTGTATGAAGAAATATAAAAGGTTCATACAATGGATAGGTCTGTATACCATATTGTTGGGAATTTTATGGTTGTTCTTGATGGCAGCAGCAAAGATTCCTAATCATTTGATTAAAGAGAATATGATAAAGAGTGCTGTCACAATAGGTAAGTCGGATGCATTTGCTTATTGTGATGGTAATAAAATGAATGGAATTGCAGATAATTATGCTGATTCTATCTGGCTAAATGTGGCATGGTTCATGGGAAAAGGAAGTCCTGTAAAAGCTTCTCTTGATACATGGTATTATGATGGAGAACAGGCAGGAGAGAATATAGGTCTTTATTTATCAGTAACAGAAGAAATAACTGAGCCTAATACGGATTACACCAGATATTGGCATGGAACCGCCGGTGTGATTCGTATTTTACATTTATTTACGGACGTGACAGGCATAAAAAATTTGGGTTTTCTTACGATATTAACCTTGGCAGCCGTTGTTATGATATTGTTGATTCGGGATGGAAAAGATTTTTTGGCAGTTGCTTTTTTTATTTCCATATGTATGATCAAAATCTGGAATGTTCGTCTCAGCATGGAATATCAGCCGGCATTTATCCTGGCGTTTCTTATGTGTATTTTCTATCTTTGTATGGAAAGAAAAGGAAATAATATATTATTGTTTTTGGCGATTGCCGGCGGGGAATTGATTGCTTTTTTTGATTTTCTGACCACAGAAACCATGGTGATTCTTTTGCCACTGATTCTGGTGATAACCATAAGGGCATGGGATGGAAGAACCGGAACCCGGAAAGAAAATTTTAAATTTGTGATAACACAAGGGATGGCATGGGGCGTATCTTATGGTGTGACAATCTTTATGAAGTGGATACTGGCATCTGCGATTACCGGCGAAAATAAATTTTTATCGGCCTTACATATGGCAAAAGAAAGAGTCAATGGAGAGGTACCAATGAAGGAAGGCGCAAATTCAATTTTACAGATTTTTAGCGCACCGGCGGCAAATTTATCCATTTTATTTGGGGGAACGGAGAGGATTGAGGACTTATCTTTAGCAGCAGGAATAGTATTTTTAATTGCTTTTTTCGTAATTTCTGTACTAGGTATATGGAAAGTAAAGAAAGAGAGGCAAACAGCTGTTATAATGTTGTCTGTGTTAGGTTCTGCGATTCTATTACGCTATATGGTACTGAGCAATCACTCTTATTTACATGCTTTTTTTACCTACCGGGGTATGGTCAGTATGATTTTGGCTATGTTATCTATGATTCTCTTAAGTATTAGTAATGAAGTTCATAAGAATGGAGAGTAAGTTTATGGATTATTCAAAAAAGGTACCGAAGTATGTAGGTACAGATATTATTTTAACGAAGAAACAAAATAAGAAGTTAAAAAAACTGGTAAATTACGTAAAAGCAAAAAGTCCGGCAATGGCTGAATTATATCAGGGAATTGGTGATGATTTTGATTTGAGAGATTTGCCTGTTACGACAAAAGAGATGATTATGAAGAATTATGATAATTGGATTACAACTTCTGATTTTTCGTTAAAAGATTTAGAAGAATTTACGAAGGACGCGAAGCGGGCGGGAGAATTATATCAGGGGAAATACATGATATGCGAAACCTCCGGAAGCACCGGTTATCCATTTTATATGGCATATAATCGAAAAGAAAGCTTCAAGATGAATTTAACATTGAGCGAAACTCTGAAAACAGCCTTTGTACTTTACAGACCGGTGTGTTTTTTGTTTCCTTTTGATAAGCATATACTTTCTATATGTAATACAAAACAAGGTCTCAAGATGTATCCTTTGATGAGAACGTATACGGCTTTAAAAGATAGTAATATCCCGATGGAAGAGTTAGTGGCTTTTTTAAATAAATATCAGCCCAAAATACTTAGTACCTATGTAAGTACGGTAGAAATGCTGGCAAAAGAGCAAATGGCTGGAAGGCTGCATCTGAATTTGAAAGAAGTGATTGTGGGTGGAGAAAATTTGTCCGAAAAAACACGCAGATATATTGAAGAAGTATTTGGATGTAAGATGCGTTCTGTGTATGCTTCTACAGAGGCTAGTGGTATTGCTATTGATTGCAGATATAACCATATGCATTTACATAATGACAGTTTAATCATAGAACCGGTAGATGAGGATTATCGTCCTGTACCGGTAGGAAAAAAAGCACATAAGATCTTAGTTACTTCACTTTATGAAAGAACGGTACCTTTGATTCGTTATGAAATTAGCGATAAAGTAACGATACATAATACGACCTGTCCCTGTGGTAACAAAGCACCATGGGTGGAAGTAGAGGGAAGGAGTGTAGAACCACCGTTTATTTTTAAGAATGCCCATGGTGAAGAGGCTGTTTCTACATTTATGTTATTTGTAAAGGTCATGGGATTGATTAATGTTAGAAAAATACAGTTGATTTTACATGGGTATGAGCAGTTGGAATGTCGGGTGGATTTTATAGAAAGCGCAGGCGAGCAGGAAACCTTTGAAGAGATTAAGGGGATTCTTGCAGATAGTCTGGAGAAATTTAATGTAAAGAATGTGAATATTTATTTATCCGATAAAAAACCGCAAATTGACCCTTTCACCCGAAAATTCAAGTTTGCATATCAAATTATGGACTAGTGTATTTTTAGCAGGAAAAATGAATATGAAAAAATAGATGATGCTTTTATCAGAAAGGAGTGGTTAATTTTTATGAAAGAGAGAAGGAAACTATTTTTCATTCTGCTACTGGTTATAACATTGGGATTATCCACTGGTTGTGGTAAAAAAGGGGATAACCAAAAAGCAGAAAGTACAAGTCAGGAAGAAGTGAAAGAAAAGATAGAAACGGACAACAGCAGTTTTTATGAAGCAAGAACAGCGCCGGAGTATTTGACTAAAGTGAAAGGGATTGAGAAGCTCGAGGAACCGGTGGACTATTCTAATTCGGAACATTGGATGATGCTGCCGGAAAAAAATGAGAAATCGGTAGATGCAATTTATATCTATCCGACAGTTTATGGCACTCTTTCAGAAGCAGAAGATGATATCGCAGATATTGATGATACATCCATGCATATTATGGCGTTGTATTCGGCTGCCAGTCAGGCCAGTGTATTTGAGGAAAGCTGTAATTTGTATGTGCCTTATTACAGACAGTTTACAGTAGACAGTTTGTTAGATATGATAGACAATAGCCCGGAATCAATGTATTATCTGGCAGCCCGGGATTTATACCCAATGCTGGACTATTATTTTGAAAACTATAACGAAGGAAAGCCATTTATTCTGGCAGGGCATTCTCAGGGATCTGTCTGGCTTAGTATCATTTTGGAAGATTACATGAAAGAACATCCTGAATATCTGGAAAATATGGTGGCTGCCTATGCGATAGGATATTCCATTACGGAAGAATATCTGGAAAGGAATCCCCATTTGAAATTTGCCCAGGGAGCAGAGGATACCGGTGTGATTATTTCCTATAATACGGAAGGAGCCGGAAATAAAAATGCTTATAACTGTGTCGTAAAGGAAGGTGCAGTCTCCATCAATCCGATCAACTGGAAACGGGATGATACATATGCATCGGTGGAAGAAAATCTAGGTGCTCTGGATTTGGAAGGAGAAATTATTCGCGGCTATGCAGATGCCAGGGTTGATACGGAAAGAGGAGTAGTGATTTGTGAAAGTGTAAAACCTTCTCCCGAACTGGCACAAGCCATGGGTTCATATTTTGGACCGGAAAGTTTTCATTTACAGGATTATGGTCTGTATTATGGGAATCTGCAACAGAATGTGGCGGACAGAATCGCTGCTTTTATGGAGAAATAAGACATAAAAGGAAAGCAGTTCATATATTTAAGAAAAGTATTTAAAACAAGAGGAGAGAATTATGGAAAAGAAAAGAGTAGAATTATTATTGGAAAGGTCATTTTTGTTTGATCCTAATATTTATATGACAGTTGTTGCAACCATAGAAGGTGATGTCAGTGAAGAGGAAGTGTGTGAAGCGGTAAAGAAGACTTATACACAGAATCAGACAACCATGTCAAAAATTGTATTAGATGAGCAGGGAAAATTGTATCTGGAAGAAATGGAAGAAACCGGATGTAAAGTATTTGTGGATAGAAGGGACTGGCTGGAAATCTTACGTGAGAGTGAAAGAAAGCCTTTCCGCCTTGAAGAAGGGGAATTGATCAGAACTTTTATCATTCCAAGAGGCAGACAGAAAGATATTTATCTTATGGCACACCATGTTGCAGGTGATGGAGGAGCACTTTTAATACTTGCAGAAGATATTTTCAATAACCTTGAGGGAAGAGAAGTAGAATATAAGCCGACCAGAGTGATAACAAGTGAGGAGTCAATGAAAAGGGGAAATCTTAATTTCCTGCAAAAGCTTGGGTTAAAGAGTTTAAGCCAGAAATGGGGAGAAAATAAAAAGATTTTTGGTTGGAATGATTATTATAAAGTTCATGAAGAGTATTGGAAGAACAGACGTACGGAAATCAGTTTTCATGAGATTGAAGGCATCAAATTAGATGAGTTAAAAGCAGAATGTAAGAAATTAGGCGTTACGATAAACACTTATCTTGTGACAAAGTTGATGCAGGAATGTTATCCGGAAAGTAAAAAACTGGGAATCCCCATCAGTGTAAGAGGAGAAGAGAAAAGTATTTCCTGCCTTGTCAGCAGTGCTACGCCACATACCCGGTATGATACCAATAAGGAATTTGTGGAAAATCTTGTAATTATTGATAAAGCAATTAAAAAAGACCTGAAAGATAATGGTGAAGTATATAAAATTCCACAGTTTATAGCAATTTCAGATCCTACATTGGTGTGTGCCGCGTATATAAATGATGTTTTGAAAAATATGGAAAGCGCACAAGTAGACAAAATGGCAGATATTCTGGGATTACAAGGAGGAAATGACAGAGTTAACCTTGGTATCACAAACTTAAGAGAAATTACTTTCCCCACCGATTATGCCAGATTCAAAGTTACAGGAGTTATTCCGGTAGCCCCATTGATTGCTACTACAGAAAATTTATTTACCATCAGTACCTTTAATGGAAAGATGCTGATTGCTGAGACGAAGGTTAGAAAAATGTAAAAGATTTAAGGCTCGAGAATCAAAAGGATTTTCGAGCCTGTTTGGGATAAGCAAAGAGAGGTAGTATGATGAATCAGAAAGTGAATTATACCCAGATAATCTGGGAGATTACCAGATTATTACAGGAATCAGAATCTTTGGAAGAAGCCTTAAGAGTCAGTCTGGGAATGGTTGTAAAAGCGGTAGATGCAGAAGCAGGAACTATCTGGTTTTATAATAAAAATGGAGATGGAAGGATTTATCCATCTTTTTGGATTGGCGGAGCCGATCTGACCGGACTAAGCCTTGCGGCAGGAGAAGGAATTGCCGGTGCAGTGGTAGAACAGGGAATTACTACGGTAGTAAAGGATTGTCAGAGTGATAAGAGATGGGCAGGACGTTTTGATAAAAAGACCGGTTTTGTTACCAGAAGTATGATCTGTGTTCCATTGATCAATAAATATGAAGTGATTGGCTGTATTCAGATTATTAACAAGAACGATGGTTCTCTCTATACGGATGCAGATGTGGAACTGGCAGAAAATCTGGCAATGCTGACAGCGATTGCAGTGGATGCAAAGGGATTGAATTTGGGATTTGCCAAAGAAAAGCCAATTCTTATTTCTTTAAGGAATATTACGAAAACTTTTGGAAAAGAGGAAAATCAGGTACAGGTTTTAAAAGGAGTCAATCTGGATATCAGAGAAGGTGAGTTCCTTGTAATTTTAGGAGAATCCGGCTGTGGAAAATCTACGATGTTAAATATTATTGGCGGAATGGACCAGCCTACCTCCGGCTCGGTTCTATTTGACAATAAGGATTATGCCAAAGCAGACGAAGAAGAACTGACCTTATACAGAAGAAATTCGGTAGGTTTTATTTTTCAGGCATACAATCTGATGCCTACTCTGACGGCAGAAGAAAATCTGGATTTTATCGGTGAATTAAGTGATAATGCCATGTCCGCAGCAGAAGCATTAAAAAGTGTGGGACTGTATGAAAAAAGAAAAAATTATCCGGCACAGATGTCCGGCGGACAGCAGCAGAGGGTTTCCATTGCAAGAGCCCTGGTAAAAAGACCAAGATTGATTCTGGCAGATGAACCTACAGCAGCGCTGGACTATGAAACCAGTATTGAAGTGCTTACGGTTTTGGAAGAAGTAATAAAATCCGGCACTACCTTACTTATGGTAACTCATAATGAAGAGATAGCGAAAATGGCAAACAGAGTGATTCGTATGCAGGGGGGTGTGGTAGCAGAGGTTACCATGAATAATCATCCTGCAAGTGCCAAGGAGCTGGTATGGTAAGAGAACGAAAGTCTGGTAACCACAATTTTTATAATCGGAAGTGTGTGAAGGAGTGGATACAGTAATGAAAAGAACTCAGAAAACATATTTGTTACGAACGATTAAGAAGAATATCGTTTCCTTTCTGGCCGTGGCAATGATGGTAGCGACCGGAATTTCGATTTATCTGGGAGATCATTCAGCAGCAAAGGCAATTTTAGAAAGAGCCAATGATTATTTTATAGAAAATAAATTACAGTCTTTGGAAGTCAGCAGTGTTTATGGAATTACCGAAAATGATATAGAAGCAATCGCTGAATTGGAAGATGTGGATGAGGTGGAAGGAGGATATTCTTCCATAGTGTTATTAGATGCAGACAATGGTACCGGAAAAATGCTGGTACAGGCGCATTCCTTATTAGATACCATGAATGTTCCGGTCGTAGTGGAAGGAATCCTTCCTACAACAGAAAGACAGGCTGCCATAGAACAGAAGATGGCTGAAAAGGAAGGAATACAGGTTGGTGATACCATTACTATTGAACATAATGGCGAGTTGAAATCCGGGACGTTTCAGGTAAGTGCCATTATCAACCAGCCATCTTTTTGCTGTGCCAGAGCTCTGGACAGCAGGGGAATGAGCAATCTGGGACTTGGAGCTTCGCAATACTATATAGGTTTACAGAAAGAGGCATTTGATTCTTCTTATTTTAGTGACTGTTATACGACTGCTTATATTAAAAATTATGATTTGGATCATTATTACTATTTTTCAGAGGAATACAAAGAAAAAGAAGCGGAATTTAAAGAACAGCTGGTAAGTCTGGGAGAAGAAAGAGCTTCTATGCGTTTCGATGATATACGTGAGAAAGCAGAGGAAGAAATTCGTAAAGCAGAAGATGCTCTGGAAGAATATGATAATGCTAAGGAAAGTTTTGGAAAATTGGCAGAGGAACTTTTGGGTGTGGAAACCTCTGATCTTACATGGGATGATGTCAGGGAGCAGCTGAAAGATTCCGGCAGATTTGAGAGATATTATTTAAAAATCGTAGATGAGCTGGAAAAAGCAGAACTGGAAATTGAAGAAGCGAGAGATGAACTAAAGCAGGCAAAAAAAGAGGTGGAACAATTAGAAACGGAAAAATGGGTGGTATCCATTCGTAATGATATCGGGGATGTCAGAAGTGTTGACATCATTGTGGAAGGTCTTTATGGATTAGGATATTCCATGGCACTTATTTTTGTTCTTGTCAGTGTGATTGTATGCTATTCTGCCATTTCACGTATGATTAATGAACAGCGTGCCCGGATTGGGATGCAGAAAGCCCTGGGATTTTCCACGAAGGAAATTATGCGCCATTATATGAGCTATAGTATCATCTGTGGGATAGTAGGTGTACTGGAAGGCTGGATTGCATCGGTGCTTTCGGTACAGACTTTGAGTCTTAATATCTATGAGGATGTATTTTTGTTAGGAAAGATTCCACATTCTTTTGACTGGAAACAGGCGGTTATTATTTCCGTATTTTTTATGTTCATTTTTATTTTGGCATCTTTCTTTGCCTGTAAAAAGGAAATAGCATTGCCGGCTACAGAACTTCTGCGGGGAGAATTACCGGAAAGAGAGAAACCATTTACATTTGAAAAATGGGGAGTTTATCAGAAATTAAAATTGTATACTCGTACCATGATTAAAAATGCTTTGGGAGATACGCCGCGTATGCTGACTACTATGATTGGGGTTGCCGGCTGTATGATTTTATTGGTAATTAGTTTTACGATGCTGATCACCATGGAAGAATCTACCCAGGTACAGTTTGAAAAGTATTTTTTGTATGAGAATCGTCTTGTGGTAGATGGTAGTAAAGCAGATTTTGAAAAGTTTGAAGCTGTTTTAAAGGAAGAAAATATCGAGTATACCCGGATTCAGGATAAATTGAAATTATATCGTGAAGAGGGTGGAAACTGGCAGGGAGCACACATAGTTGCGGTTTCCGATACGGAAGAAATAAAAGATTTTATGGTGTTGGAAGATCCAGATACAAGGCAGGTCGTGGACATTCCCGAAGAAGGAATGCTGGTTTCCATAAAATGTTCAGAGAAACATGACCTGAAAAACGGTTCTGTTTTGGAAATTATGGGAAATGACGGCGAAATCAGAAAAATGCCGCAGGCGGGAGTCATCGAACATTACCTGGGATATAATCTGTTTGTTGTTTCTGACAGCTATTATGAAGAAGTGATGGGAGAAGAAGCGGATCTGTGTGTTTTTCTGTTGAAGGGAAATGTGGATGGATTATATGAAAAAGTAAAACATATGGAAGGATTTCTTTCTATCAGGGATAACAGTGAATATAACGGCATGGGAGATGCCCTGGTTATGGTAGTTATAATTTGTTTAGTATTTGCTGCGATTATGGCTGTACTTGTCATGCTGAATCAGAATGTCATGCATATCAGCAGGAAAGCAAAAGAATTGTCGGTTATGCGTATTAATGGATTTACTTTAAAAGAGACCGAAAATTTTGTTTCAAGGGATAATTTTGTGCTTACTGCTATGGGAATCTTTTTAGGATGGATTGCAGGCGCAGGTCTGGGGTATATTGTAACCCTGGTCTTAGAAGTTGCTTTTACCCATTATATCAGAACACCAAGCATGAAAGCATGTCTGATAGCAGGAGCAATAGGTGCTGTGTTTGCTTACATTATGAATAAAATTGCACTGAGAAGGATTCGGAGATTGAATCTGACAGATGTAAATGCAAACTAAAGCACAGAGAGGAATCATGAAAAAATGAAAGATAAAATAAACAAAACCCAGCACCAGACTCTGTTACATAGTTTTTTGTTTGAGCCTAATGTTTATATGTGTTTGTTAGCTTCTCTGAAAGGAGAGATTACGGCAGAAGAAATAGAGGCAGCAGTAAAAAAAGCCTATACCCAGAATGAAACTACCATGTCTAAGGTGATTTTAGAGGAGGGAAAAGCTTATTTTCAGAATATGGAGCAGACAGGCTGCAAAGTATTTAAAGACAAACGTAACTGGCGGGAAATCAGGAAAGAATGTGAGAAGAACGCGTTCAGAATTAATGAAGGAGAATTGTTCAGAACATATATTATAGAAGAGGAAACAGGCTATACTCTTATGATGATGGTACATCATATTGCAGCAGATGGAAAAGCAATGGTAATTGTATTGGAAGATATTTTAAATAATCTGGCTGGAAAAGAAGTAGAGTTTAAGCCTTTGGACAATGAAGGTTCTGAAATCATTCCCGGCAGTAAAAAGGTATCTTTTCCAATTATGTCTCTTATAAGATACATGAATCGAATCTGGAAAAAGACCGGGCGTGAGTTTACTTGGGAAGATTATTATGAAATCCATGAAAAATTCTGGGAAAACTGGGAATCGGAAGTACGTTTTGAAAACATAGGAAAAGAGGAACTGGAACACATTAAAGCGGAATGTCAGGAAAAAGGAATTACCGTGAACAGTTATATGATGGCAAAAATACTGAAAAAACATCCTGAGTATCATGACATATGTTTTCCCATATCTCTTAGAAGAGAAAACCGTTCTATTTCAAACAGAGTTTTGTTAGTAAAAACAGATTTTAAATATAATGTGAAAAAGTCATTTTGGGAAAATGCAGAAAGATTACATAAAACAGCCAGAGAATATATAGAGAATAAGGACAAGAAATATGATATGGCATTAAGACTCAGATGGATGGATACCGGGCTTTTGGACTCCTGTTTAATGTATACTTTTTGCGGATATCAGAACAAGGTTTCTAAACTGATGGCAGAGTTGATTGGGTATACGGGAAAAAGGAAGACACATTTGACAGTCACCAATCTGACAAATATTGAAATCCATAAGGATTATGGCAGATTTCAGGTGAAGAGTGTGGCTGCCATTGCCCCCACTATGTCTGCCGGTAAAAATGTAATCTGTATCGGAACGTTTGATGGGAAGATGACGATTGCGTATACGAAAATGAAAGAAAGATAATCTGATTTTGAAAAGTAATCAAGAAATGATTCGTATTGTGAAATATTTGTAAACAATATGAATTTAAACGGAATTTGGATGGAAAAATATTGACTTTTATTTTTCCATCTGCCATAATATTTGTGATATGCGGTGGACTATCGCATGAAAGAGAGAGACCGCCTCGAGCGGTGAAATATACATAATTTTAAGGAGGAAGAAATATGTCAACAAAAGCATATTATCCAATTTCCGAAATTGGTGCTGGTAAAGTTGGTTTTTCCAAAACTCGTTCTATTATCGAAGCAGCTTTTTACGGAAACAATGTTGTTAAAGTTAACACAT
>CAZSBV010000046.1:0-11286 GCA_964605105.1 uncultured Lachnospiraceae bacterium
GAGAAATTAAAGAATGGAATCCCTACGATACCACCTTCATAATGAGGAGTCCAGTTCCATTGTCCTTCTAATTCACCGCCTATATTATGCAAATCGTATACAGAAGCCGGGTCTAAAGTCATATCTTGAACTGAGGATAAAACTCCTGCTCCGAAAGGCAGTACCCATGCAGGTACATGAATACGTTCCATTAAGAGCATAGCCATATATACGATAGCTCCTTCAATGAATAAGATAGAGAACGGTACTTTACCGAACATCATTGTTCTACCTAAACTGTAATCATAAATACCTTGCCATACTCCGATATTCTCAAAAATACCCGCTGCTAACATATAGCATAAAAGTTCTAACGAACGCTGAATAGGTTTTTCGCTTTTCCATGCATGAATAAAGCAGATAAGAATTAAAATTGAACCTAGGATTTCGTTAATAAACCAACTAATAGGTGTCCCAAAAATCATAATAATAACCTCCATTTCAAATTACAATATTGACACATGTCTACATTTCAAATTATATTAAAATATATAAGTGTATTCAATAGTCGTAAAATAATATGTACATATATTTAAATATGTCAAAGTTAGGGGCAAATATTTATGTATACCGGAAACAATCCAAAAGCGTTATTGTCGATAAAATTAATCAAACAAGCATTTAAGGAATTATTCTCCAAAAAGAAATATGAGGATATTAACGTGAAAAGTATCTGCAGTAAAGCCGATATATCTCGTCAAGCCTTTTATAATGTGTTTGATGCCAAAGAAGAGGTATTGCGAAACTGTATAGATGATATATTTGAGGAAATATTAGATAAATATGATAATAATAATATGATAAGTGCGAAGGAATCCATAGAATATTTTGTCCAAATTTTTTATAAGAATCATGAATTTATGGAATTAATAATAAAGAATAACTTGGAAAAAATTCTGACAGAGGAATTTGTTTATGCTATTACAAACTTATCTCGATTAAGCCAAGATGATGAAAAAGAATATCTTAATTATATTTTAGAATTTTATGCAGGTGGATTAACACAAATACTTATTCATTGGATGCAAGATAAAGAACGCATTACAGCGGAAGAATTAATTGATATATTAGAAAATGAGATTAAAATGCCTTATTTTTAAGGCTATTTTGTTTTGAATCTGCATTCTAAAGCACTATTACATATTTTTTTGATTTCTAATTGCTATATTAGTCACAATGGCTATTTCTTCTAACTTACGGTAGCCTTCATACTTTATTAACTGAGGATCCTATTATGAAACCAGTAACAAAATACTTTAACGAATTAACCACTACAGAACTCTACGAAATCCTAAAGTCCCGTGCTGAAATTTTCGTAGTCGAACAAAACTGTGTATATCAGGACTTAGACGATATCGATTATCGAAGTCTTCATATGTTTTATGAATCTGATGGAAAAGTTATCGCTTATTTAAGAGCCTTTGAAAAAAATCCTGCTGCCGGAATTGTACAGATGGGACGAGTTCTCACCACTACCCACGGTATCGGTCTTGGCGGAAAACTTTTAAAAGAGGGACTTGCACAAATCAAGGAAAAAATGCATCCTTCTTCCATCTATATCGAAGCTCAATGTTATGCTACGGGCTTTTATGAAAGGGAAGGTTTTGTTATTTCTTCCGGAGAATTTCTGGAAGACGGAATTCCTCATGTACAGATGATTTTAAACTGCTAAAATATATGAGAATCATTATTCTTATTTATCAGTTTGCATATAAAACATTCATTAAAAAGGGGGCGATTGTTTAATAGATCGCCCCACATTAAGAAGTTTTCTCAAATTAATCCGCTTCTACCGCCACATCCTCTGAAATGTCAGCTTCATTTGCTATCTCTTCTTCCTCAGCCGCTTCTATAGCTTCGCTGATTGTCTGCATATTATCTACTGTCGTAGCATTAGGATTGCTGGTATCTTCCCATTCCATATCTTTGATTCCAAAATATCCGGCGATACAAAGACCCAGAACAACCGCCATTATAATTAAAGGCATTTTTTTCTTCATGTTTCTCCTCCTATCTCTTCCGTCTTCTCGCCCAGATTATAATTCCGCAAACAAGAAGTGCTAATGGAATCATAACGATTACCACTGCTCCCCACAACAGAATCATTCCCTGACTTACCGTAATGTAGTCCTCTTCATAGGATTTCACAGGTACAGAAACGCTACCCTCCTGTTCATCAATAAAGGAACTAAAGGTATTATTGAATAGAGTCAGATTCGCTCCGGAAACCATTTCATCTGCCGAATCCGTAAAGAGTAATTCTGATGAGAATAAAAATAATGTGCTATCTGCAGCCTCTGTTATTACTACATCTTCTTCTATACTCTCAGCCTCTTCTGCCTCAACACTATCAACAACCACTTCCGCCGTCTTCTCCACCATAACGCCTGTAATGAACGGCCCTGTCATATCTCCTTCTTCCATTTCATAAGTAACCGCATTATCAGCATTTGTCTTAGCATAAGAAGCATCCGATGTTGTCAAAATGGAAGTGAAATACAAACTATCATCTTCAACTACCGTAATAGGCTGTGCATAAGGCATGAAAATATATCTGTCAGAATATAAATTTGAGGTATAAGATGTATATTGAATTTCAGGCAATAAATATATTGGGGACTGATAATAATAATTTTGGTCAGCTTCAAAGATAATTCCCGGCTCTACCGTCACATTATAATAATCTAATATGGTCTGAAAATTCGGCATATTTGCAGCAATATCTATATTAGAAGCAGTTACTACAAAAAGCTTCCCTCCATTTTTCGCATATTCCAAAATTTTATTTGCATCATCTTTTGAGAAATCATCCATTGGAGCCATAATCATTACAAATTCTGCATCCTCCGGAATACTTTCATATTGTAAAAGATTGATCGATTCCAGCGTAACATTGGCTTTCGTTACCGCCTGTAAAAAACTTCCGCTGATTTCAGCTTCATTATGACCTACAATGGAATACACTACCGGCATCTCTTCTTTCGTAACGTAATCAATGGCACTGGTAATCTGGCCTTCTCCATCGTATCCTGTTGTGGTGGAACTATAAGTATAATAATCTATTTCTGTTTCATATATATTAGTATAATTAATGACCTGATATCTTTGTTCACTCTCTACTATCAAAGAATTCATGGAAATTCCATCTGTAGTGTACTGCTGATAAAAGCTCGGATTTGTCATAGGATCTTTATATTCCACATGAATCCTCTTACTTGCTTCTTCATATCTTCTCAAAGTCTCTCCTAAAACAGAGTCCTGATTTTCTTCTGACTGGAGAACATAAATACAGATATCTTCTTCCAGATTCTGTAACATTTCCAAGGTGGTATCTGTCAATTCATACAATTTTTCACTCGTAACATCTAGACTTGTGTATCGTGAAGGAAGCTCACTCACCATCAGGTTTGCAAATACTGCCACTGCTGATGCTACAATAATCATGGTAGAATTGTAGGCACTTAAGGAAAATGTTTTCGTAGATACACTAAATCTTCTCTTCTGAATAGACTGTACTGTAAAAAATAATGCCAGACCTATCACTGTCAGAAAATATAACACAGCCGTCAAATCCAGAGTTCCACCCATAAAAGTATTAAAACGCTTGGCAAAATCAAACACACTTAATATCTTGGTCAAAAGATTTCCCGTGGTGGAGATCAGATTGCAGATTCCACTCATTAAATAAGTAAGGAAAAAGGCAAGAATACTAAGTACCGCTGCAATGACCTGGCTTTCCGTAATGGAAGAAATAAATAATCCCACAGCCATACATGCTGCACCATACAAAAAATAGCCTAAAATTGCAGCATAAGATTCCCCATATGGCACATTTCCGTAAAAACTTAAAATAATTGGCAACAAACTTACAATCGCTACTACTACCGAAAGAACGCTGATCATAGCCAGATATTTTCCTAATACGATTTTGCTAACACTGACTGGTGCTGTTAATATCAACTGGTCCGTCTTTGTTTTTCGTTCCTCTGCCAATGTTTTCATACTCAGAATAGGTATGGTAATTATAAATAAGAATCCAACACTGGAAATCATATAGGCAATATTGCTGTAACCATAGGTCAGATTAATTGCCATAAAGTAAACTCCCATTAAAGCAACAGTTACGGCAATAAAAAGCCATCCAATGACTGTATGGAAATATGACTTTAACTCTCTTTTATAAATTGCTATCATTGTTCGCTTCCTCCCTGCTTGCCACTTTCATGAAAATTGCTGTCATAATCCTCATCCTCTTTCTCTGTCAATTCCAAGAATATGGATTCCAAATCACGACTCTCCGGAACCATTTTGAAAACCGGAATTTTATTTTCTGCTAATAGATAGAACAATTCTTCTCTAAACTCCTGACTGTCTTCCGAAATCACAGATACATTGCAAAAACCATTTTCTATCTCTTCACATTTTTCTACCTTGATATAAGAAACTGTACCCAAAATTACTTCAATTTTTTCTTTCTTAGCTTTCAATAATAATTCAACTCTTAAAGAATCTTTATTTTTGCTTTCCAACTGTCTGCTCAAATTTTCTGTGGTATCACTGGCAACCAATTTTCCCTTGGACAAAATCATAATTTCATCGCATACTGCCGAAACCTCAGATAATATATGTGAACTTAAGATAACCGTATGTTTTTCCTTCATGGAAAGTATTAAATCCCTAATTTCCAAAATCTGCTTTGGATCCAGACCAACTGTTGGTTCATCCAAAATAATAATTTCCGGATTCCCCAACATCGCCTGGGCGAGGCCTACCCTCTGTTTATACCCTTTGGAAAGGTTTTGGATCATACGATTACGCATATCCTCTATATGTGTTTCCTCCATCACAAGCTCTATCTGTTCTTCTCTTTCTGTCTTTGGAACCTTCTTTAATTCTGCTACGAATTTTAAATACTCTTCCACCGTCATATCCATGTACAAAGGTGGATTTTCCGGCAGGTATCCAATATGTTTTTTAGCTTCTTCTGCTTCTTTCAAGATATCTTTTCCACAAACTGTTACTTCACCTTCCGTTGCAGCAAGATATCCGGTAATCATATTCATAGTGGTACTTTTTCCGGCTCCGTTTGGACCTAAAAAACCGTAGATTTTCCCCTTTTCAATCGTAAAAGACAAATCATCTACAGCATAATGATTTCCATATTTCTTTGTAAGATTTTTTACTTCTATCATGATATTCCTTTCTTTTCGTATATTTTACTTATTACATTATTTTTAGTTTTAAATAGCATTTCACTTTTTTTAATCCATTTCATTTTCATTGCTCAATGTTTAAAAGTAAATATACGCCTCGTTTCTGCTCCATCATAAAATATATTTATGTTCAAATTACGAAAAAAGTATGTTTTTTGTGTGAAATATATTCTGCTGCAAAAACATTCCTACAACACAAAAAACTTCTCAAGTTGCTTTACTACCTATAAGCAACTTAAGAAGTTTCTTTTTACAATTCTTCTTCTTTTTCCCTTATCTTAATATGTTTCTTTGCATAGTAGCGTACATTTTCTTTAGCCACTTCTTTCAAGCCACCTGCCAGTTCTTTTACCATTTCTTTGGTCTTATCATCCGTTTCACGAATAGCATCGATAAGACCGTTCAATGCCTTTCCCGGTTCCTTGGTAAAATCCAACATAGTTGTAATCCCAGCTTCCTGCATAATATTATACCATATTTCCGTATATGCCTGAAGTTCTTCATCTGTCAGACCATATAGCCATTCATTATATGTTTCATTTAAGAATACACTTTTACGACCCAATTTATCTACTTTCTTAAATTGATTTTTTTCCACCCGCCAGTTATAAGGATTATGCTGTAATACCCCTACACTAGAGCACTCTACTACCTGATAATTTTCCTTACTTTGCAATAGCATTCCAAAAATGGAAGAATGAGGAAGATACTTAATAATTCTGTCCTTAATTTTATTAAAATCTACACTTTCCAGAATTTCCGGACGAAAGCCCGGACTGTCAAAGCTCTATACCTTTTCAATCCGATCCTGAACCTTATCTTTCACATTCATGGATGCATACACTGCAAAATTTCCGCCTTTAGAATGTCCCGAAACAATAAAGTCTCCTTCCAACATTTCACTGACCTGCTGTAAATACAACGCGCTGAGACTTTGTCCTGTCACCGGTTCCTTGAAGCACATATTAAAATCTTCTTTCCATCCTACCATGGTCTCGTCAGTTCCCCGGTAAATTATCACTGTAGGTCCATCTTCCAGAAAAACAGTCAGCGCAGAAAACTGTGTTTCTGCCAAGACACTGGTAATATCAGAAAAAAAGTTCATCTGCATTCTACGAAAGCGTTTGCTATCTACCATAGCTTCAAATAATTCTATATTATCTTTCCGATACCTCTCATCCACAAATACCTTTTCATAATCCAGATTATTAGCAATTTCATAGAGATAGACTGACCTCTTCTTTTCTGAAATTGTCGGAATTATCCCCTCTAATTTCAAATAAACAAACTGAGACAGAACTAACGCATCCACCTCATTAAAAGGCACTTCCCGAAAAGTATTTTCCTGTTGTCTTTTTACATAAGATACTATATGACTCATTTATTTCATCAATCCTCTTACTACTTCCTGATCCCATCTTAAAACTAAGTATATATAATATTAATATCTCGCTTCCAGATGTTCAATATTCTTAATCAATAAAGACACGGTTCCATCCGGATTCGTAATAAACTCCACATTTTTGGAATCTTTATACTGATCCATAGGAATCTTAATCTCAATCCCCGTGTCTGTGAACAGATGTTGCTTCTGATATTTTCTCACAGTGCTTTCGCTCTGCGGAATTACCTCCTCTTTTACCATATCATATTTTTCCATCTGCTCCTGAAAAGCCACTCTTAGATCCGGCTTTTCTTCAAATACTTTGTCTGCCAGATCTTCTACTACAAATCCACCCTTTTCAGCAATTTCTTCCTGTATAATGCATTTTGCATTCATCTGCGCTTCACAGGCTGTATACTCATCCAATCCTTCTCTTTGTACTTTCTCAATAGCTTTTGTAACAATGTTCAGCTTGCTCTTATGAGAAAGATGACTGCTGCATTTCAAAAATAAATAAGAAAAATAATTAGTCTTTTCTCCATTCACTTCATATTTCTTTTCTATTACCTGAACTTGCAGGGTTTTCATATTAATAATGGCAGCTTCTGATAATTTCTGAGTTTCTGTAGGTAGTACGGCTTTATATCGAATAATATCATTTTTATTATTATCTCCATCTGCCATTGTTCTATGGGTATAACTAGCTTTAAAATTCATCTTCAAAAAAGCCATATATTCCTGATCTCCGCCTCTGAATCTGACAACAAATAAATCCGCAGAAGGAATATCTACATTGCTATTCATAATACCATATAAAAGATTCGCTACCTTCTGACTGAAAGATACAAACTCTTCATCTGTGTATTCCGTAAGCCACTGATAAACTTCCGATTCTTTTTGATAAAATTCACAGGCTTTCGTATCGTCTCCCATAGTCAGTTTTGCAATATGTTCTCTTAAAAAATCCGCAAAATCTGAACCATACTCCAATTCAGTATCTGAAAGGACCGGCAGACCTACCGTAGAATCCATAATATGTACAATTACATTTTTTATTCTAATTTCTTCTTTTGCTATCATCTTTATTGGCAACCTCTCACTTCAAAGAGCCGCCAGTGTTCCCACCTGCGACTCTCTATTTATTACTTCAAGTAACATTTCATAACTTATTCAAGTATAAAATCAGTTTTTCTACTCCTAGTCAATAAAACCTCTGACTTTCAAATACGCAATAATGACATCCACTGATTTATCAATACCTGTAACGCTGCTATTAATCAATAAATCTTTGTTTTCTCTGTCCCCCCAATCACAGTCTGTAAAATACTGGTAGTAGCTTCGTCTGATCTTCTCTGTTTTTTTCATCATTTTTCTCGCTTTTACTTCATCCAGATTATGACGTTCCATGACCCTTCTTACTTTTGTCTCTTCATGTGCATATATAAAAATATGTGCTACATTTGCAAAATCTTTTAACACAATATCTGAACATCTTCCTACAATAACACAGGATTCTGTTTTTGCCTTTTCAATCATGATACGTGACTGAATTCGGAATAATTCTTCGCTCAAATTCTCTGTTCTATATGGATAATAATTTTTGTCTGCGATTTCATCCTGTTCAGAAAGAGCGTCTTCACTATATCCGGTTTCCAAGGATGCCATTTCCAAAAACTGACGATCATAAAAAGAAATTCCTAATTTTTCAGCAAGTTTTTCTCCAATTTCTCTTCCGCCGCTTCCATATTCTCTACCAATAGTAACAATACATCTTTTTGTCATATGCATTCCCCTTTCCGCTTATCTTTATTTCTTTAATCCTATTATACCATAATTCTGATTATCTTTTGGGAATATATAATGATATTCTGAATTTCCAGAAACATCCTTTTCATAACTTTCCCATACAGCATCTGTAGTATTACCTTTCATATAAGGCTCCCACACTCCGTTTTTGCAGATTCCGGACCAGTCTTTTGTATTTTTCAAGTTATCAGTAGTCATAATATACATTTCGCCATGATAGTAACCATCTTTAAAACCGCCGATTACATTTGCAATACATACATTCCCCTTAACATCTTCTGCACTTAAAACATCATAATCATAGCTGAAATGTTCCTGTCCTTCTCCATTTGGTAAGTCTTTACTCCACTCGCCATTGTAGCTATGTTCAACCACTCCCAGATTCCTATTTTTGTTTTCATCTGTATAAATGGCTACTTCCAACCACATTCCTTTGCCGTGACGAAGTCCCTCTTTCCATTCCCCGAAATAATAGGTATTATCAGCATACACTGCCAATCCTTTTCCACTAGGGCGCCCAAGTCGGTCGACAGAACCATAATAGTAAAATTTATTTGTCCCTTCCAATTCTTTGGAAATCTTCTGTAATCTTTCCAAACGAACCAGATCTGCTACTGCATCCAGTTTATAAGAATCCCAGTATTCATACAATTCTTTTAACTGATCATCATCCTGCTTTCTCTCAGTTAAAGTAGCTGCTTCATACTTTTCTTCTCCCAGAATATCATATAATGCAATCTCTTCACTCTTCTCTGTAGCAACCTTCTTACCGGTCTCTTCCGTAACTACCTGAATATTGACCAACGCAACTTCTTGTTCCTCTTCGTCCACTTCATTCACGTCTGTTACATCCGATTCCGTTGACTCGATATTTTCTTTCAATTCTTCCTCGGGTAAATCTTCGTAATCCAGACTTTCCTCATAAGCTTCTTCTGTTATAATTGGAGTTTCTTTTTGATAACCAATTTCTCTTTTTATCAATAAGAACAATGCAATAGAACCTAATATAATAATAATGACTAAGCCGATAATTACTTCTTTATCTTTAATGTTCTTCCAATCTTTCATAATCTATCCCTTTCATCACTCTTTTGTTGAATACACTATATCAAAGAATAACAAAAGATTTCTTACACAATTCTTAGGATTTTCTTAAGTTAAATCTCAATCAACTCATACTGATCTGTACCGAGTCCGATTTTCACAGCATGTTTAATTGCAACTGTCCAATCAGTAGTCGGTGCCGAATCTTTAAAATGATCACCATGTACTTTCGGCATCTTATCCAACTGACTCCCTGCTATTACCGGCTGTTTATTCACAGCATCCGCACAGGCCTGATCTAACGCTACCGGATCAAAGGATGCAAACATACCTACATTTGGTACGATTGGAATATCATTTTCTGCATGACAGTCACAGTTTGGAGAAACATCAATAACAATACTGATATGGAAATGCGGTCTGCCATCCACAACCGCCTTAGTATATTCCGCAATCTTACAGTTCAATACATCATTTGATTCATCATCCGGTGATTTTACGGCATCCATCGGACAAATACCAATGCATCTACCACAGCCTACACATTTATCATGATTGATCGTTGCTTTTCTATCTATAATCACCGGTGCATCATGAGCACAGATCTTCACACATCTGCCACAACCTACACATTTAGACTCAGCAACAAATGGTTTGCCGGCACTGTGCATTTCCATTTTTCCGGCACGACTTCCACAGCCCATTCCTATATTTTTTAAGGCTCCGCCAAAACCGGTACATTCATGTCCTTTAAAATGAGTTAAAGAAATGAATACATCAGCATCCATAATAGCACGACCAATCTTTGCTTCTTTTACATATTCTCCATTTTCTACAGGAACTAAAACTTCATCCGTTCCCTTTAATCCATCTCCAATTAATACATGACAATTCGTGCTTAATGGAGAAAATCCATTCATAAATGCAGTGTCCAGATGATCCAATGCATTCTTTCTGCCACCCACATATAAGGTATTACAATCTGTTAAAAATGCTTTTCCGCCTAAATCCTGAATTACCTTTACTACAGCCTGGGCATAATTAGGTCTTAAAAACGCAAGATTTCCCGGCTCCCCAAAATGCATTTTTATCGCTGCATATTTCTTTTCAAAATCAATATCGCCTATCCCCGCAGTGGTGATTAATCTGGCAAGTTTCTGTGTCAGATTTTCATCATATGTAGTATGCATATTTGTAAAATAAACTTTCGCTTTTTCCATATTATAATTCCACCTTTATCTTTCCTAATTTGACATTTATGTCAATCTATTTTACATATCTAGTTTACTTTCTGCTTTTCTAACAATTCATACAGAGCATCTTCGCCAATACTTACCCATGCATCTTCCTCTTCTTCATTTAAGCCAAGATATTCTCTGAGAGTACACTCTTCATCACTCATGCCCCATTCATAACTATAATCATCAATGGCTTCGAATTCAATTTCACCAGCCAGATATAATTCTTTAAATTTTCTTTCCACTTCTTTTCGTCTCCTCTTAAAAAATCCCCCTTTTAAAACTAAAAGGGGGACTTGTAATATCGTTAATTTTTAGTAACCAATTAACCAGTCGTACATTTCCTGATATTTCTTAGCAGAAACTTCCCAAGAGAAATCAGCTGCCATTGCACGGTCAACGATCTTATTCCATTCACGTTTCTTATCATAGAAGATACGTTCTGCGTAACGAATTGCTGCTAACATTTCATGTGCATTGTAGTTTGTAAAGCTGAAGCCTGTACCGGTTCCTTCAAATTCATTATAAGGCTGTACAGTATCTTTTAATCCACCTGTTTCAC
>CAZSBV010000047.1:0-11224 GCA_964605105.1 uncultured Lachnospiraceae bacterium
GCGTAAGACGTAAGAAAAAATCTGAAGCAGCAAGAAAACGTAAATACAACTAATTTAAATTATCTGTAAATCCCTGGTAGTAATATCAGGGATTTTCTTTATAATTTTCTGCGATAAAGAAAGTAGATGCGCTTAGCAGCATATTCTATTTGTAGGCATAACATACAAAAGAAGGTCATATGATAGAAAAAGCCAATATAAAGGAAAACTTTATGAAAAAGACAGTGTGTATTTTTTTATCTTTATGTCTTTCTTTTTTTATGTTCTTTTCCGGGAATACATATGTATATGCGGAAAGTCTGGAAATTAATGCGCCTTCTGCAATTTTAGTGGAAGCGAAGACGGGAACTGTTATTTATGAAAAAAACCCGGATGAAATACGAAGCCCTGCCAGTATTACCAAAATTATGACTATGCTTCTGGCTTTTGAGGCTTTGGAAGAGGGAAAGATTCATCTGGAAGATGAAGTAGTGACCAGTGCCTATGCCAAATCCATGGGAGGTTCTCAAGTCTTTTTGGAAGAAGGGGAAGTTCAGACGGTAGATACGTTGTTAAAATGTATTGCAGTTGCCAGTGGGAACGATGCTAGTGTCTGTATTGCGGAACATATCGGCGGCACCGAAGGGGAATTTGTAAATCTGATGAATGCGAAGGCAAAAGAATTGGGCATGAATAATACTCAGTTTGTGGATTGCTGTGGTCTGAGTAATTCTGATGAGCATTATACAACGGCTAGAGATGTATCTATTATGTCCAGAGAACTGATTACTAAATATCCGCAGGTGTTTGATTATACCACGATCTGGATGGAAGATATTACACATGTGACCTCAAAAGGGGAAAGTACATTTACATTATCTTCCACAAATAAATTATTGAAACAATATCCCTATGCGAATGGATTAAAGACCGGTTCTACGGATAAAGCAAAATATTGTCTGTCTGCTACAGCGTTGAAAGAGGATGTTCAATTGATTGCAGTGGTAATGGCGGCACCGGATTACAAAGTTCGATTTGAAGATTGTCAAAATATATTAAATTATGGGTTTGCCAAGGTACATTTTTATGAAGATGAAAGAAAAGAAAATATAGCCCAAGTTCCGGTACGTGGCGGGGTGGATATGGAAACTATGGTAGAGTATAAAGATGGATTTGTGTATCTGGATATGGAGGGAAACGATTTAAGCCGGATTACCAAAGAGGAAGTGATACCTGAATTTGTAGAAGCACCATTGAAAAAAGGGGATAAAGTAGGAACTGTAAATTACTATCTTGGAGAAGAGCAAATAGGAATGGTAGACATTGTAATCTGTCAGGATTTGGAAAAAGCGGGATTTACGGACTATTTTAAAAGAGGGATTGGAAAATGGCTTTTAGGAACGACTAAATTGTGATAAGATGTGTTTGTTATCAATTCATTTGGCGAAAAGCTACAGCTGGGAAATTTGAAAGATTTTTGAGCCGGCCCTGAATAATAACATGAGAAGAGAAAGGGGAAAAGATACAAAATGACACAATGGATTTTGATGGTACTGGCAGTAATTGCAGTTCTGGCAGTATTTTTTCTAATAGTTATGATAATAGATGGAAACAGATTTCATGTGGTGGAATATCAATTATATAGTGAAAAGGTCAAAGAAGAGCATAAATTTGTAGTTTTATCGGACCTTCACAATAAGTCTTACGGAGAAAAGAATAAAAAATTATGGAACAGTATTGATAAATTAGCACCGGAAGCAATTTTGATTGCCGGTGATATGTTGACCTCAAAACCGGGGAAAAGCTATGAAGTAGCACTGGATTTAATTAAGAATCTGGCTGGAAAATATCCTATTTATTATGGAATGGGGAATCACGAAACCAGACTTTTTCTATATCCGGAAGTTTATGGAGATATGGGAAAAAATTATGAAAAAGACTTAAATAGGATACCGGTGGATTTGATAAGAAACGAAAGCCGGGAATGCCAAGATAATATACGAATTACCGGTCTGGATATGAAAAGAGATTATTATAAACGTTTTAAGAAATATCCTATGGACAGCAGTTATTTGCCGGATACATTGGGAGAAGTAAAGCAGGAAAAATATGAAATTTTATTAGCGCATAATCCGGATTATTTTGAAGAATATGCAGCATGGGGAGCTGATTTAGTATTATCCGGTCATGTCCATGGAGGGATGATGCGTCTTCCAATCTTGGGAGGTGTTGTATCACCGGCATTTAAGTTTTTCCCTAAATATGATGGAGGACTTTTTAAACAGGGAAAATCTATCATGATTTTAAGCAGAGGGCTTGGTATGCATACCATTCCTATCCGAATTTTCAATCCCGGGGAACTGATTTCTTTGAAAATAAGTCCGAAAAATGAATAAAGGAATGGTTTGTTTAGATCTATACAATAGGAAACCCCGAATAGATGTTTCGTCTTGCCAAATATTTGGAAAATTAGTAAAATAGCCAAGTATATGAATTGAAATTATGGCTTGTTATCAGTAGAAAATCTGCTGAAGCGTGTAATATGGAGGGAAATATGGCGTTAGCCGTAAAGTTGGAAGTATTTGAAGGACCTTTGGACTTATTGCTTCATTTGATAGATAAGAATAAAATCGACATTTATGATATTCCGATTGTAGAAATTACAGAGCAATATATGGAATATATCAAACAGTTGGAAACAGAAGATATGAATATCATGAGCGAGTTTTTGCTTATGGCGGCCACATTGTTAGATATTAAATGCAGAATGCTATTGCCGAAAGAGGTAAATGAAGAGGGCGAAGTCGAGGACCCGAGAGAAGAACTTGTTCAGAAATTATTAGAATACAAGATGTATAAATATATGTCTTTTGAATTAAAAGACAGAGAGATGGATGCAAGCAAGAACTATTATAAGGAACCAACTATTCCGAAGGAAGTGGCGGCATATCAGCCACCGATTGACTATGATAGTTTGTTGGCAGATATCAATTTGAGCCGTCTGCATGAGATTTTTCAGGCTACATTAAAAAGACAGGAAGATAAAATAGACCCAATTCGAAGTCAATTTGGTAAAATTGAAAAAGACGAGATTAATATGGATGAAAAATTGGTGTATATCCAGGATTACATCCGAAGTCATAAGAAATTCAGTTTCCGTAAGCTTTTGGAAAAAAGTTATAATAAGATGGAGATTGTAATTACCTTTTTGACCATTTTGGAAATGATGAAAATGGGACAGATAACTATTGAACAGGATAATTTGTTTGATGATATTATTATTACATCGAATGAAGTTGTTGAGTAATCATAAAATGGAGATATGGAATGGAAAGAGAAAAGCAGGAAGCTGTGATTGAAGCGGTGCTTTTTACCATGGGAGAATCCGTGGAAATCAGCAAACTGGCAGAATTAATTGAAGAAAGTAAAGCAAATACAAAGAAAATAGTATACGAAATGAAGGAGAAGTTACAACAGTCCAATCGTGGAATCGATATCGTGGAACTGGAAGATTCCTTTCAAATGTGTACCAAAACAGATATGTATGAGTATTTGATTAAAATTGCAAAAAGTCCGAGAAAATATGTATTAACAGACAGCGTGTTGGAAACTCTTTCTATTATCGCATACAAACAGCCGGTAACTCGTGCGGATATTGAAAAAGTCAGAGGGGTAAACTGTGATCATGCCATTAATCGTCTGATAGAATTTAATCTGGTGACAGAGCTGGGAAGAATGGATGCTCCGGGAAGACCTTTGTTATTTGGCACTACAGAAGAGTTTTTAAGAAGATTTGGAATTCATTCTTTGGAGGCTTTGCCGGAAATGAATCCGATGCAGGTAGAAGAGTTTAAACAGCAGGCATTACAGGAAGTGGAATTGCAGCTTGGAGTGTAAACTAGGGTTTGTAAGAGATACGTACTATAAACGGATAAATTTACTTGAAATATTAGGAGATAGGCAATGGGTAAATTACTTCGCTTTTTAAAAGGATATGAGAAAGAGAGTATTTTGGGACCTCTTTTTAAATTATTGGAAGCCACTTTGGAGCTTTTTGTTCCTTTGATAGTGGCTTCTTTAATTGATGTTGGAATCGGAAACCGGGATATGGGATATGTTATTAAAATGTTTGTCCTTTTGGTTATCCTTGGTGTTGTGGGATTGGCATTTTCCTTGACAGCTCAGTTTTTTGCGGCAAAAGCAGCAGTAGGATTTGTAAAAAAGATAAAACATGCATTGTTTGGGCATATGGAACAATTGTCTTATACGGAGATGGATAAGTTGGGAACCTCTGCTATGGTAAACCGTATGACCAGTGATATGAACCAGGTACAGTCAGGAATGAATATGTCCTTACGTTTGTTACTGCGTTCTCCATTTGTGGTAGGCGGTGCTTTTATTATGGCGTGGACCATTGATGGACAGGCAGCGAAGGTGTTCGGAATTACAATTTTAGGTCTGACCGTAATTGTATATGGAATCATGCTGATTACCATTCCATTATATCGAAAGGTGCAGCAGAAGCTGGATGGAGTTCTTGCTGCTACCAGAGAAAATCTGGTAGGAGTTCGCGTGATTCGTGCTTTTGGCCTGGAAGAAGATGAAAAGCATGAATTTGCCATAAAACATAGTGAATTGACTCACGGACAGAAATTCGTTGGCAGCATTTCTGCTTTGATGAATCCTTTGACTTATGTAGTCATTAATATTGGAATTGCAGTATTGATATGGACTGGTGCGATTCAGGTTGAGTCTGGAATTCTTACTCAGGGAGCTGTGGTCGCATTATATAATTATATGGCACAGATTCTGGAAGAATTAGTAAAATTGGCAAATATGATCGTTCTTTTGACCAAAATGGTGGCCAGTGGAAATCGAATTCAAAGTGTGTTGGATATGGAATCTTCCCAGAAGTTTCCGGAGGAAACAAATGCCCAATCCCGCAAAGATATGCCCTATGTTTTATTTGAGAATGTAGGATTAAAATATGCCGGTGCCGGAGAAGAATCTTTAAGTAACCTTAATTTTCAGGTGAGAAAAGGACAAGTAGTGGGAGTAATCGGCGGCACAGGCTCCGGAAAAACTTCTTTAGTAAATATGATTCCAAGATTTTATGATGCCACCAGCGGAGCAGTATATGTAGATGGAATCAATGTGAAAGAATATAGAAAAGATGAAATTCGTGGAAAAGTAGGTGTTGTACCACAGAAAGCCGTTCTTTTTAAAGGAACGATTAGAGAGAATATCTGTTGGGGAAAAGCAGACGCTTCCGAAGAAGAAATCTGGCAGGCTCTTCGAATTGCTCAGGCAGAGGAAATTGTGCAAAAGAAAGATAATAAATTGGATTTTATGATAGCACAGAACGGACGAAACCTGTCCGGAGGGCAGAAACAGCGACTTACGATCGCAAGAGCGCTGGTAAGAAAGCCGGAAATTTTGATTTTGGATGATAGTGCATCAGCTCTGGATTATGCTACCGATGCAAATCTTAGAAAAGCATTGCAGGAGATGGAAGAAAGACCGACAATTTTTATTGTTTCACAAAGAACGGTATCCATTCAACATGCAGACCTGATTCTGGTATTGGATGATGGAGAAATGGTGGGAATGGGAACCCATGAAGAATTATTAAAGACATGTGAAACATATCAGGAAATCTATGCATCTCAGTTCAAGAAGGAGGTGCAGAATTCATGAGTGAAAAGAAAAGAACACAAAAAGATACTTTGTTAAAGGTATGGAGTTATATTAAAAAATATCGTGTGTTGGTATTGCTGTCCATCCTTTTTGCGGGAATTGTGGTGGCACTTACTTTATATCTGCCGATTTTAATCGGGGAGGCTATCGATTATATTGTAGAACCGGGAAAAGTGGATTTTGTTATTATAAAAGAAATTCTTGTAAAGACTGCGGTGATAGCGGTGATTACAGCAATTTTGCAATGGATCATGAATATGGTAAATAATAAGATCACTTATCAGGTAATTGCAGACATCCGAAAAGATGTTTTTGAAAGATTGCAGATATTACCATTGAAATATATGGACGGTCATCCTGTGGGAGACGTCGTGAGCCGTGTTATTACCGATGCAGATCAGTTTGCGGATGGTCTTTTAATGGGATTCAGTCAGTTGTTTACCGGAGTGGTTACTATTTTGGGAACCTTAATTTTTATGCTTTCCATTCATCCGGGTATCACTCTTGTAGTAGTGTGTCTCACACCGTTATCTTTACTGGTGGCAAATTACATTGCAAAAAATACTTTTTCTTTATTTAAAGAACAGTCAGTGACCAGAGGGGAGCAGACCGCATATATCGATGAAATGATTGGAAATCAGAAAATTGTACAGGCCTTTTCCAGAGAAGATATTTCTTTGGAGGTTTTTGATGAGAATAACGAAAGACTGGAAAAATGTTCTCTGAAGGCTATTTTCTTTTCATCTTTAACCAATCCTTGTACCAGATTTATTAACAGTCTGGTGTATGCCGGAGTAGCTTTGAGTGGAGCTGTTGTGGCAATAAGTGGCGGGGGAATTACGATTGGAGGATTATCCTGTTTCTTGAGTTATGCAAAACAATATACGAAGCCTTTTAATGAAATTTCCAGTGTTATTACAGAATTACAGAATGCCATTGCCTGTGCAGGAAGAATATTTGAGTTGCTGGAAGAAATGCCACAAGTTCCGGAACCGGAACATGCAATAACGATGGGAGAGGCAGAAGGAAATATAAGATTTGATAATGTTAGCTTTTCCTACGTACCGGAGCAGAAGCTGATTCAGAATCTGAACCTGACAGTAACACCGGGACAGAAGATTGCGATTGTAGGTCCTACGGGATGCGGAAAAACTACCTTGATAAATCTTTTGATGAGATTCTATGATGTAACTAAGGGGGCTATTAAAGTAGATGGGAATGATATTCGCGACATTACCAGAAAGAGCCTTAGAAAAAATTATGGAATGGTGCTTCAGGAAACCTGGTTAAAAGAAGGAACCGTTTTTGAAAACATTGCCATGGGAAAACCGGATGCTACTATGGAAGAAGTTATCCGGGCAGCCAAAGGAGCTCATGCTCACAGCTTTATTAAGCGACTTCCGGACGGGTATGATACCTATCTGACAGAAGATGGTGGAAGCTTGTCACAAGGACAGAAACAGCTCATATGTATTGCCAGAATTATGTTGGTATTGCCTCCGATGCTGATTTTGGACGAAGCAACTTCTTCCATTGATACCAGAACGGAAATGAAAATTCAGGAAGCTTTTGGAAAGTTGATGGAAGGAAGGGTAAGTTTTATTGTTGCTCACAGACTTTCTACCATTCGTGATGCAGATGTTATCCTTGTGATGAAAGACGGAAATATAATTGAACAGGGAAATCACGAGCAGCTGCTTGCAGAGAAAGGATTTTATTATAACTTATATTATAGCCAGTAGGAGCAAAGGACTTGGAAGGTTGTACTTTCAGGTCTTTTTTTGCATAAATGTGCATAGAGTTAATAATAAATCTCAAATAGGTTGTGTATGAGAAAAAGAAAATTATTGCTGTACACATTGGTTTCAAGCCTGTTTTTAGTAATAGGCGTTTTATACAAATTAGAATGTTATGCCAATGATGTAAAAAGTGAAGAAGAGATACAAAATGAAGTCGGTAGTTTATACGCCAAGAGTGCAGTATTGATGGATGGAAGCTCCGGACGAGTTTTATATGAAAAAAACGGAGAGGAATTTTTGGCAAATGCCAGCACTACGAAAATTCTTACGTGCATTCTTGCCTTGGAAAATGCAGAATTTACAGATATTGTAACGGTATCCTCTTATGCAGCTTCCATGCCGGATGTACAGTTAAATATCAAAGAAGGAGAACAGTACTACTTAGGAGATTTATTATATTCTTTGATGTTAGAATCCCATAATGATGTTGCAGTTGCCATAGCAGAACATATTTCGGGCAGTCAGGAAGAATTTTCAAAATTAATGAATCGGAAAGCAAAGGAAATAGGCTGTGAAAATACGGTATTTCTGACACCTAACGGACTGGATGCCACGCAGAATATAAAAATGTCAGAGGTTGATACTCTGAACCAAGAACAAAATGGAAACCTACAGAATGCCCGGACAACGGAACTATCCCATGGAACCACGGCAAAAGATTTGGCTCTGATCATGCGGTACTGCATAAAAATTTCTTCAAAAAAAGAGCAATTTCTGCAAATAACGCAGACTCCGGCATACACCTTTCAGAATATAGAAGGAACCAGAAGTTTTTATTGCCGGAATCATAATGCCTTCTTAAATATGATGGAAGGAGTAGTCAGTGGTAAGACCGGATTTACAGGTAAGGCAGGTTATTGTTATGTGGGAGCCTTGGAACAGGAAGGAAAATGTTATATTGTAGCGTTGCTTGCCTGTGGCTGGCCGAATAATAAAAATTATAAATGGTCAGATTGCAGAAAATTAATGAACTATGGATTAGAAGAGTATCAATTATTTTCTTTGGAACAATTGGAGTCGACCTATGTAGATGAACTTACTGCTGTTGTAAAAAACGCAAAGAGAGAAAATATAAATCAGGAAGCAATGGTCAATTTAATAAGGGAAAAGAGTGAAATTAAAGAGGTCCTTTTAAAAGATGGGGAGACAGTAACGGCACAAATCACGAAAAAAGAATTGACGGCGCCGGTAGGAAAAAGACAGACGGCAGGAGTCCTTACATATTACATACAGGGAGAAAAATGGTTGGAAGAAAACTTATTTTGCGAGGAAAAGGTAGAAGAAATTGATTTTTTCTGGTGTTTTGACAATATTATAAAAAGATACATGGTTAAAAAGTGAAAAAAATTCAATAAAAATACAAAACTTTGTCTTTCTATTTAAGATTATGTATGTTATACTAGCAAGGTGCGAAAAAAGGCATTACTATGCCTGTTCGCAAGATAAGTTATCTTTTAATTTATATAAATGGAGGGCTTAAAGATGAGCAATACTACACTTGCGAGCCAAAGAATCGCTTCTTTGCTCGATGAGAACAGTTTCGTTGAAATTGGTGCACTTGTAACTGCAAGAGCTACAGATTTTAATTTGAAACAGACAGAAACTCCTTCTGACGGTGTTATTACCGGTTATGGAGTAATTGATGGCAATCTTGTGTATGTTTACAGCCAGGATGCTTCTGTTTTAGGCGGCAGCATGGGCGAAATGCATGCAAAGAAAATTGCAAAACTTTATGATCTGGCAATGAAAACAGGAGCTCCAGTGATTGGACTTATTGATTCTGCCGGGCTTAGATTACAGGAAGCTACAGATGCATTGAATGCTTTCGGAGAAATTTACATGAAACAGACATTAGCGTCTGGTGTAATTCCACAGATCACAGCAATTTTTGGTAACTGTGGCGGCGGACTTGCCTTAGTTCCTACATTAACAGACTTTACTTTCATGGAAAGTAAAAAAGCAAAATTATTTGTAAATGCTCCTAATGCATTAGCAGGTAATGAAATTTCCAAATGTGACACATCTGCAGCAGATTTCCAGAGCGAAAAAGCCGGCATTGTAGATGCAGTAGCAGAAGAAGCAGAAATCTTTGCAGAAATCAGAGAATTGATCAACATGTTACCTTCTAACAATGAAGATACAGATTCTTACATTGAATGTGCAGATGATCTGAACAGAGCATGTGCTGATCTTGCAAACTGTGTTGGTGATACAGCTATTGCTCTTGCTAATATCGCAGATGACAACTATTTCTTTGAAACAAAGAGACATTATGCAAAAGAAATGGTAACCGGATTTATGAAATTAAATGGTGTTACTGTTGGTGCTGTTGCTAACCGTACAGAAGTTTATAACGAAGAAGGCGAAGTAACAGAAAAATATGACCCTGTTTTAACAGTTAGAGGTGCTCGTAAAGCAGCTGATTTCGTAAGTTTCTGTGATGCTTTCGAAATTCCTGTATTAACTCTTACAAACGTAAAAGGTTTTGAAGCAACTACTTGTGCAGAAAAGAATATTGCAAGAGAAGCTGCTCGTCTTACATATGCATTTGCAAATGCAACAGTTCCAAAGGTAAATGTAGTAATCGGAAAAGCTTACGGAAGTGCTTACGTTACTATGAACTCCAAAGCAATCGGTGCAGATATGGTATTTGCATGGGATACAGCTGAAATTGGAACTATGGAAGCAAAACTTGCAGCAAAAATTATTTGCAACGGTCAGGGTGCTGACAAGATTGACGAATGTGCAAAAGAATACGCGCAGTTACAGAACAATGTAGTTAGCGCAGCTAAGAGAGGATATGTAGATACAATCATCGCAGCGGAAGATACAAGAAAATATGTAATCGGTGCATTTGAAATGTTATTTACAAAGAGAGAAGATCGCCCAGCTAAAAAACACGGCACAGTATAGAAAGGATGATACTTAATATGAAAAAACTTTTATTAGTATTAGGTATGATCACCTGTATGTTCGGAATGACAGCTTGTGGAGGTACTGTAGAAGAAGTAGACAACTATGGTATCACAGACGAACAGGCTTTTGAATATGCTGATGGTCTGATTGAAACAATGAATCAGATCGTTGTTGCTGGTCAGATAGAGCAGTATGAGTCTGATGATGTAATTTATACAGCATTGACTAACTATGAAAAAGCTCTTCCAGATATGGGTGATTATCAGTCTGTTACAGACCACGAAATTATTTATGATGACGGTATCTTGATGAATATTACGGTTCAGGGTACTTTAAGACCTGCAAATGTAGAAATTATGCTTGATGAAGATTTAGCACTTGTTAGTATTTCTACAAACGTAACTTATACCTTTGGTGAGACTATGACTAGAGCGGCATTAAACACATTAATGGGTATGGGTACTGTATTTATAGTATTAATTCTTATCATTGCTTTAATTTCCTGCTTCTCTTTCATTCCTAAAATCCAAGCGGCATTTTCCGGAAAGAAAGAAGAAAAAAAAGTTGTAGAAACTAAAGCAGCACCGGTTGTGAAACAGGAAGAAGTTGTTTACACAGAAGACTTAACTGATGATGCAGAATTAGTTGCAGTGATTGCGGCAGCAATCGCAGCTTATGAAGGAAGCGGTTCTGCAAGTGGTTATGTTGTAAGAAGTTTAAAGAGAAGAAGATAGAAAACGATTTTTAATTTATTAGAATCCACAGGAGGAAAATTAATATGAAAAATTATACAATTACCGTTAACGGAAACGTATATGATGTAGTAGTAGAAG